>JACMPR010000249.1 GCA_014377385.1 Ferruginibacter sp.
AATTACTTGTATAAAATAACCCGCTTATCATGAAAAAACTATTGTTCTGCTCGATCCAGTTCCTCCTGTTGATAGCAACAGATTCATCTGCACAGCCGAATACCGGCAAGGCATACAAAAAGGGTCACTCTACCCTTACAATAGGATATGGAATTGGAAATGTGTGGAAAGTATTTTTAGATAAGATTGTTGATATACCCGAATATAAAGTAAAATCTTCGGGGCCCTATACCCTGGTTTATGAATACGGTATCCTGCAAAGATTCAGTGTGGGTGCGGCAGCAGGCTATTCCAGGGTGAGAGGCAAGGCAGAGAAATATCAGCTCGCAGACCAGATCACTTTTCTATCGTTGCTGGTAAGGGCGAACTATCATATTTGGACAACCTCTGCTTTAGACCCCTATTTTGGCGGCGGTATCGGCATTAACAATTCTAAATATAAAAATCTTGATCAGCATACCATTATCAGCAATCCCAATAGTAAAGTCCCAAATACAATCGATTTCTCTGGCCAGGTTGGAATTAAATATTTTCCTGCCAAAAAACTGGGTGTAAATATAGAAGCCGGATATATCAATGGAGCAATTATATTGGTAGGTGTTACTACACGGTTTTAAAAATTCAATTTTGTAACTCAAAATTATTCAACGATCATCATTACGGGTTTGTCAAACTTGCCAGGAAGATTTTAACGGGTATATTTTAAGGCGGTGATATTCTTGTTTTTAAATAACTTCGCCCCGTTTTTAAACCAACACTACTCGTATTATGAAAAAATTACTACCCGGAATGATTCTGTTATTTGCAATAACTGCCACTACTTTCGGCCAGGGCGGTGATAGAAAGTTTAAAAAATTCAAAGGTGAAGTCAGTTTTGGCTACGCCCGCTTTTCACAGGATGCTGATATTAAAAATGGCTTTGCTATTTCACTTGAACCAAAATTCCAGGTGCTTGATCAACTAGCGATTGGTGGAAGAATTGAATCGGTTTTGCTTGGGCAAAACATTAAGAATTTGTATAGCAGTAACGAAGACTTTAAACTGAAAGCTTATCAATCCTTTATTGCAACCGGCGAGTTTTATTTTACAAAAGAATATAGGTTACGTCCATTTGCCGGAGCTGGTGCTGGTCTTTATTCCATCATAGCTACGAGCACGGATTATTACTATGCTGATGAGCAGGGTGGGGACCGTCAATTTAAATTTGGTGGCATGCTCAGGGCAGGTGTGGAAATAAAACATTTGAGGATTGGACTGGAATATAATTTTATTCCCAATACTACCAATACCTATTATGACAACTCTAACGGACAGACTTATACCGTGGATAACAAAAACGCTTATTTTGCAGTAAAGGTCGGTTTCTGTTTTAGCGGGGGACCACTCAACAGGGATTGATCATTGGAATATGTACAGAGGCTTAGGTGGTTTGCTCAACCATCAAGTAACCACAGCCCGGTTTTTATTCTCTATATCAGGATTTTCTGTTTTAATGGTTTTGAGCAAAATCCTCTTTAACTTGCGCCATATTTTAAAAACCAAAATACATAATTATGAAGAAAAGTATTTTAGCTGCAGTAATGGCAATGTGCTCAATTGCTGCTTATGCACAGGTATCCTTCGGGGGCCAGGTAGGTGTTAATTTAGGTTTGGGAAACGCAAAAGATGGTTATTTTGCCGGAAGTATTTATGCCGGACCAGAGTTGGCAAATGAGCCTAAAATAGGACTACTTGCTGGGGTTGTTGCAGAAGTTGATTTTGGGAAGCTTTCTTTCAGACCTGAACTTAATTTTATTCAGAAGGGTAGTAAATCCGGTATTAGCGGGTATGACGAAAATAAATTTTCTTTAAGTTATTTAGAACTGCCTTTAAACGTAGTATACAAACTGGAATTGGGCAGTAAGGGGAATAAAGTTTTTTTTGGTCTTGGGCCAGCAATCGCGTTTGGCCTTGGAGGTAAAATTAAAAACACCGATGGTTCTACAGGTGCAGTTTATTCGAGAAAAGTAAAATTTGATGGTAAAAAAAATGGCACAGATGATAAAGCACATTTTAAAGCCCTTGATTTAGGCGCTAACATATTGGGCGGCTTTCAAATGAAATCAGGGTTATTTGCAAGAGTGGCATTTACATATGGATTTTCAAATCTTTATCCAGAAAAGACGTACAATGTGAGCGGAACAACTTATGATCAGTCCTATAAAAACAGGGGAGTGAACTTGTCAGTAGGCTACATGCTTGGCGGAACAAAGAAAAAGTAATTGATTCTTATAAAATGACAATGTGAAGAAGCTGCTCCCTGGTGTGCAGCTTTTTTTATGGAAAGAACCAATCCCGTATAAGAATATACTTTTATTTAGGGAAATGCTGTTTTCAATATTACACGTTTTTAGATCAGTTACCCTATTTATTACCTGGGCATTTCATTTGTTTATGCGGTTAAAACAAAAACGTATAAAATGAAAAAGATCTTTTTAATCGCAGTTGCATTTACTGCGATCTCTGTAACAGGATTTTCACAGGTAAAATTTTCTTTGGTCTAGGTCCTAATTTCGCTTTGGGCTTATCAGGTAAAACAGCGTACCAGGAAAAAATTACAACGGGCGCCACAACAGTTACTTCTAACGGGAAAACTGATCTGAAGTTTAGTGGCGACAATGCTGCAGCTAACACTACATATCTCGGGAGATTCGATTTTGGTGGAACCTCTTGGCAGGCTATGCTGCAGGAACCGGCGTCACCTTTAATATTGGTTACACTCTTGGCTTCAGCGATATCGCCAGAAACACTCGTGGATTAGATTACTCAAGAAAAAATCATGGATTAACTTTAAAAGAAGGGTATCTCTTCTGCGGAAATGGCAGCAGCAAATCAACGAGCAGCAGCACGGGCATCGGTTCAGGTACGTTTCAATTATAAAACAAATACATGTAAAAGGGATACTGTCTTAACAGACGTTATCCCTTTTTCTGTTAAAAGCCTAATACCTCCTTCATACTATAGATACCTTTTCTGCCCGCTAAAAACGCGGCAGCCATCATAGCACCAGCGGAAAACCCGGTGCGGTTGTGCGCAGAATGAGTGATTTCAATATCATCAACATCAGACTGGTACCTCACGATATGTGTACCCGGAGCAGGATCTATTCGCTTACTGATGATCGTTAGTATCTCTTTGTCTTCCGACGGTTCGTTTCTCCACGATCGTTTCCGTGCTAATTCATTTAAAATACCCTCCGCAATAGTGATGGCAGTTCCACTTGGTGTATCCTTTTTTTCCGTATGATGAATCTCTTCTATCATCACGTCGTAGGCCGGATAAGAAGCCATCATCGAAGCAAGTTTCTTATTAATTTCAAAAAAAATATTTACGCCGATGCTGAAATTACTGGCATATAGCAATGCACCATTGTGTGCAGTACAATAGGAAGTTACTTCTCCCCATTGATTGAGCCAGCCTGTGCTGCCGCAGATAACCGGGACGCCTGCATCTATGCAGCTGAGTATGTTGGCAGGTGCGCTCTTCGGTCCGGTAAATTCTATCGCAACGTCACAATGCTGCAGGCTCTTCGTTGTAAGATCAGCTGTGTTGTGTGAATCTATTTTTAAAGTGATGCGATGGCCCTGTTGCAAAGCAATCTCTTCAATCGCTTTTCCCATTTTCCCATAACCGATGAGGGCTAAATTTAAGGGTTTAAATAAACCAGATGATGTCAATTGATCGTTCATTGGATAAATTTAAACAAATGAAATGTATCGGTAGGGGTAAAAATCAGTGTATATTTATTTTGTCTGCCTGCTGTATGCTTAAATTATTTTCCAATCTGTAGTACAAGGCTTATTCCATTTGTTTTAGCCATGGAGCTGAAGCCTGGTTTTACTTGCAGACTAAGGTCGTCACTTACATCAAAGGTTTTAAGATGTGCATCTACAGCTGCATCCGCTACATTTAATCCCCAGAAGATGAGGAATATTAAAACGGAATAATCTACATTTTGACGCACTTCGTTCCGGAAAGTCCTTATACGCTCCGGTGTGCTTCTAACGCTGTAATAAGGTTGTTTAATCAGGTAATCATTTGATGCAATAGTATCAGAGGCTAAAATATAGGCCGCTTTAGATTCCCTGTACTGCCTGAGGTTTCTAAAAAATATGCCACCGGTAATGCCAAGTGCTGCATATACAATGGGAACTTTCCAGATTTTTTTATTGGTGACCTGTCCCCAGCCAGGGATAAGCGCTGAACGAATAATCGCTTTATTTGGATTGTAAGTTGAGGCAACTCCTTTTGTATTTTTTTCCTGCCTGCCGGATAAGGTCACACCCGATCCTGTGATCACTGCCGTATCTTTTTGGGCAAGCAGTTCATTTGATTGAATTGTACAGGCGAAAAGAATACATAGAATTTTTATTTTTCCGAACATGATTGTAAAGTTGATGATTGAAAGCTGGTAAAGTTGACAGCATTCCAGCCGACCAAATACCACTTCAGCTTACGTTAATTTTCATCTTATCCAACAACCCGTTTAATTCTTCCAGTGAATAATATTCAAATAAAATACTACCGTGTCCCTTTTTATTGTGCTGTAGTTTTACCCTGGTGCTGAACTGAGACGCTAAATTATCTTCTATCTTTTTAAATGGCGGCGATAATACATTTTTTACAGATGTTTTAACAGCGCCGGCAGTGTATATCTTGCGAACAAGGTCTTCAGTTTGCCGCACCGATAAACCACGATTTTTTATTTCAGAAAATATGTACAGTTGTTTGTCAACCACATCCACGTTTATTAATGCACGTGCATGTCCCATGGAGATTACACCATTTCTCACTGCAATTTGTATGTCAGGTGGTAATTTTAATAAACGTATATAGTTCGTAACCGTACTTCTTTCTTTGCCCATACGTTCCGCTACCTGCTCCTGCGTATATTCAAGTTCATCCATGAGGCGCTTGTAACTAAGTGAAATCTCTATTGCATTTAAATTTTCCCGCTGCAGGTTTTCAAGCAGGGCCAGTTCCAGCAAGCTGTTTTCGGTTGTATGTCTTACATAAACAGGCACATCCTTTAGCCCGGCAATTTTTGCAGCCCTGAACCTTCGTTCTCCTGCAACCAGGCGATACCTGCCGTTCCCGATTGGCGATACCGTAAGGGGCTGGATGATGTGGTGCATTTTTATGGAGGCAGCCAGTTCGCTCAAAGCCGTTTCATCAAAATCCTTTCTTGGCTGATTGGGATTGGTTTCAATCTGGTCAAGCGATACATTTGATACCGCCGTAGACCTTTCGACAATTTCTGTCTTTAAATTCCCTGCGGTTGTCTTTAAATCTGCATCAATATTCTGAAGCAGGCTTCTTATTCCTTTTCCTAATGCGTCTTTTTTTTGCGAAGTACTCATTTGTGGTCTATTAGCGGTTAGCCATGTCGGTTATTGTTATACCGGCGGGATAGCTGTGGGCATTAATTAATTAATTATTTTATCTTCCTG
>JACMPR010000250.1 GCA_014377385.1 Ferruginibacter sp.
AAGTTAGCGATCTATGCGTTGGCGATACGTTCTATAGATACTTTTTTAAAAAACAATTGCGCTTACAATATTCCACCTGCAAAAGGAACTCTATCGACAACCATTCATACCAATGCCTGGCGTTTTATCTAAAAAAAAACTATCTTACTCATTCCAAAATCAACTATATGAATAAAATATTTTTTCCTGTTGTGGGGATTATTTTACTTGCATCCTGCACCAACAAAACGGAATCAAAAACCGAGGTATTAAAATCAATTACCGTGAAATACCCTCAAACCAGGAAGGACACAACTGTAAAGGACAATTATTTTGGCACTGCGGTGGCGGACCCTTATCGCTGGCTTGAAAACGACACAAGCGCTGAAACGGGCGCCTGGGTAAAAGCCGAAAATGAAGTAACACAGGGATACCTGGCACAGATCCCTTTCAGAGCAGCTATCCGCAAACGATATGAATCATTGTTTAACTACGAAAAATTCTCTGCGCCTTCCAGGGAGGGAAAATACATTTATTACTCAAAAAATTCAGGGCTACAAAATCAGTCGGTGATGTACAGGGAACTCCTCACCGGCGGAGAACCAGAACTATTCCTGGATCCAAATTCATTTTCAAAAGATGGCACCACTTCTCTCTCAGGCATTAATTTTTCAAAGGATGGCTCCCTTGCGACTTACAATATTTCAGAAGGCGGGAGCGACTGGCAGAAAATTATAGTGATAGATGCCCTTGCGAAAAAACAGGTTGGCGATACCATGACAGATATCAAGTTCAGTGGAGCAAGCTGGAAAGGCAACGAAGGATTTTATTACAGTACTTATGACCGCCCCAAGGAAGGTAGTTTTCTCGCCGGGGTAACTGAAAAACATAAATTATATTATCACAAGCTGGGCACGCCGCAAAAAGAAGACAAACTAATTTATGGCAATGAGGGTAAGCCTATCCGTTATATTGGAGCCGGTGTAAGTGAAGATCAGAAATGGCTTTTTATTTATGCTTCCGAGGCAACTTATGGTAATGCGCTGTATGTGCAGGATCTCACCAGGCCGGAATCGCCGATCGTGCCATTGGTTACCGATTTTAAAAACCAACATGCAGTTATTGATAATGACAGTGCAAATTTTTATATCCAGACTGACAGGGATGCATCCAACAGCAAAATTATGGTAGTTCCCATATCCACACCAACTGAGGTTAATTGGAAATTATTAGTTGAAACAAGGCCAGAGGTGCTTAATGCCTCTTCAGCAGGCGGCTTCATCTTTTGTACCTATTTAAAAGATGCCGTTTCAAAAGTATATCAGTACAACAGGTTAGGTAAACAGGTGCGTGAAATTACCTTACCTGGATTGGGAAGTGCAAGTGGTTTTGGAGGCAAGGCAAGTGACAAGGATATTTTCTTCGGCTTCACTTCCTACATTAATCCGTACACGATCTACAAATTAAACCTGGAAACCGGAAAGACTGATCTGTACAAGCAGCCAAAAGTGCAGTTTAAACCGGAAGAATATGAATCAAAACAGGTTTTTTATACTTCGAAAGATGGAACGAAGATCCCGATGATTATCACTTATAAAAAAGGACTGGAACTTAATGGAAAAAACCCTTGCCTGCTGTATGGCTATGGCGGGTTTAGCGTCAACCTCACGCCGGCGTTCAGTACTTCCAGCATTATTCTTTTGGAAAATAGAGGCATTTACGCAGTGCCAAATATCCGCGGCGGTGGTGAATATGGAGAATCATGGCACCAGCAGGGTATAAAAACAAAAAAGCAAAACGTATTTGATGATTTCATGGCAGCGGCCAAATATTTGGTAGATAACAAATATACTTCCCGCGACCTATTAGCCCTGGAAGGTGGCAGCAACGGTGGCCTCCTTGTAGGCGCGTGCATTACGCAAGATCCCGGTGTGTGCAAAGTGGCATTTCCTGCAGTAGGGGTAATGGATATGCTACGGTATCATAAATTTACTGCAGGCGCAGGCTGGGCTTATGATTTCGGCACTTCTGAAGATAGCAAAGAAATGTTTGACTATATCTACAAGTATTCCCCGGTGCATAATGTAAAGCCGGCTGCGTATCCGGCTACACTCATTACAACAGCAGACCACGACGACCGTGTTGTGCCTGCCCATTCTTTTAAATTTGCAGCCAGCATGCAAGAAAAACAAACAGGCAGCAACCCTGTGCTCATTCGTATAGAAACAAAAGCAGGCCATGGTGCCGGAAAAAGTACCCAGCAGATCATTGCTGAACAAACTGATAAATGGAGCTTTATGTTCTATAATATAGGCGTGGCACCCTCTTATAAATAGCCCGACATTCATCATCAATCGTTCAGGTACCTTGAAGCTAAAATTGGATTAATTAAGAAGCTGCCGCATGTGCGGCAGTTTCATTTGGGGTAATAATCAATTTGACTGGAATCCAATGCGTATATTTACGCGTTAATACTCAAAGTTCTGCCTGATGCAGATGGGAAAAAAACTTTCCTATCTGCATTAAAGAGAGTAAATTCATACAAGCTAAGTCCCGTCCCTGTGTTATAACCACCATTTTTTAAAACAAAAGCAATTGGTTATGATTAAAAAATTACACAAGCTAAAACCTCGTTTTTCCTGCGCAAGAAACCTTTTGATGGCATCAATAGGTATGTTCACTTTTAATTTAGCTAATGCAGGCGACATTTTCGTTAATGATGGTTCACTTATCGGCGACGTATTTACTACGGCAATTGGCAACGATGCAAACCCAGGTACTGCTGGAGCTCCATACGCTACAATACAGTTTGCGATAAATGCTTCGGTTGCCGGGGATGTTATTTACATTGATGCCGGCACTTATCTTTCGGGCGACCTTTTTGTGACAAAATCGCTAAGTTTAAGAGGTGCAAAATTCGGAATTCCCGCCGGACCGGCGAATGTGCCTGTCAATCGGGGTACCAATGAGACTGTCATCCAGGGCAGTATTTATTACGGACAGTCCAGGGATAATATTTCAGTTGATGGTTTTACACTGAACGTAGGAACTGCCTTAAGGGGAATTGAAGCAAGAGGCCTTAACAGTGTGATCATCAATAATATTCTTACCGGAACAGCTACCCCTTTGGTGCAGCAGGCGGGTATTTCCACCCGTGCCAATTCTCCGCTAAGATTACACAGTTATACGATAAGTAATAACAATGTACGCGGTTTCAGATTTGGTATTTACATGGATGGTAACCTGGAAAACCCCTCCGAGATCAGTTATAATTATGTAACACAATGTGTAACCGAAGGATATGATTTTACTGCCAGCAATGGCCATCATATAAAAGCGAATGTTTCAGAAAATAATTCCCAGGGCATGGTATTCACAGAAGGTGCAAACCTGGTTGATCAAAATACCATTATCGGGAATGCACTTATAGGTATCCGGCTCGCAGGCACACCGCAGTTGTTTGGAAACCTGCTGGTAAATAATTTCTTTATTAATAACGGCACAGCTATTGGCCTTACTGATCCAAACCCTTCTGCTATTAACAACCAGGCAAATTTTAACTCGTTCACAGGAAATGTTTTCAACATAATAAATTCCCACACGGCTAATTTTAATGCACAATGCAATTGGTATAACTCAACCGACGCCTCAGTGATTGCGGCCCAGCTTAACGGCAATATCAATTTCAACCCTTTCCTAACCGATGGCATTGATTCTGATCCGGCCCTGGATGGTTTTCAGCCAACAACGAGCTGTACCGTGTTACCCATTATCCTAAGCGATTTTTCTGCCTCGCTAAAAAATTATGATGTATTGTTGAAATGGCAAACAGTTTCGGAAGTAAACAGTAGTCATTTTATTATAGAAAGAAGCCTCGATAATCAACTTTACACAGGTATTGGCAGAGTGGATGCAAAAGGCTTCAGCGATACAAAAGTAAATTATAATTTTACCGACAACAAACCCGTAAATTTTGACAAGCCAACTTACTACAGGCTTTCTATGATTGATCGGGACGGGAGCATAAAAAAATCTAAAATAGTAAGCGTTGTCTTAAAGACCAATGGTTCTTATGTTCAGCAGGTTTATCCCAATCCGGTTAAATCAGCCGGCGTGCTTACTACAGATTTTATCTCTAATTCGGTACAGACAGTACAGGTAACTTTCACTAACGCAATAGGCCAGGTGATACGCAGCTACAAATTGCAGGCTTTAAAAGGTGCTAATGAATTGAAAATTTCGGTTCCTGCCCAGGCAGCGCCAGGTATTAATTTTCTTCAGGTAAGAGCTGAGGGATTTGTAAAACAAATTCCGGTTTATATACATTGATAACAAGCTATTTTATACGAGATCCCCGCCCATTAGGGCGGGGATCGTATTTTGTCAACAATTTTATTTGCTAAGGAAAAGAAAGCCGGGCGAGTACCTCAACCTATATCGATTAATTTCAGCTACTTCATTTACTTCACTCAATTTTACAGCAGGGTATCGGCCCCTTTTTGCAAGATCCTGTTTCAATGACGTTACAGCACAGTGTTGTTTGACAACAACAGAATCATTCAAACAGTTGTATTAGATGTTGAGCAGACACGAATGGCGTGACGTGCATACAACCCGAAATTGACATTATTACACATCCTAAAGAAAAATTCATTTAGTACCCTCAGTCAAACCAATAAAATGGAAGCGAGATCAGGTACAAAATTTTATTACGTTGAAGCTTTTTTACCGTCTTTTCCTTTCAAAAACAGGGAAGCTCTTAAGGCTGTTGAGAGAGGTGATTATGAAAGCGGCGCCAAAAGCCACAGTAATGATAAGCTTTATCACGACTGCCATAAGGATGATCAACATACCCGTGTAATACGCGGCAAATAAAGCACACATTGGTTTACATCCTACCGACACGCCAATTATTAAATTTTTAAAAAAAACTGCTATGTACGAAACTTCAAAAGGCGCTATTTAGTTACCTTTTGATCATGATATTTCTGTAAGCTTTTAAAAAAAATAGTGGTAATCAGGTTGGCAGAAGACACGAAAAAAGCAACTTCAAATAAGTAAAAAAATATGCAGCTCCGAAGCCAAAAAAACCAAAATACTTACACTCAATATTTACTGCTCGAATTCCAGCACCGTTGCAAAACAGCCCTGTTAGTATGAACAACCTGCTGGGCGATATTTTTCAGGCGTGCCGCAATTGGGTGAAGTTGTTCCCTTGTTTTTTCATCCCTTCCCCACTGGCTGATGTTTACAAATGCAGGCGTAGCCAACAATAAGGTAGTTCCTTCGTCGGCCGGGAGGCTACTCAAATTTTCGATGTCATGTTCGGACTCCCCTGACTCGTTATAAATATCACTGATTAATTTACCGGCGAAGGTTTCTTCCAACATAAGGAGCGCTATATCGATTTTTTTTAAATCGGCCGCGGAAAATTCGATGACAAAAGGATTGTTTACGGGCAAAGCAGATAGTTGTATGGTAATAGAATTATTTTAATAGTCTTGGATGGGAGAAAGGAATGATTTTATCAAAGGATGTAAGCGCAATGTAATACATGGAATCTTTATAACCAATACTCCAAATAAGGTATTCTAAAAAAATATTTAATACATTTCCTTTAGAAATTGTAGTTTATCGGTTAACAAGATAATTTCAGTATTATTTCAAACTTTACCCACTCCCTGTACTTCAAAAAATCCACTGACAAACTATGCAAACCATCTCTATCTGTTGTAATTTTATCAAACAGTTAAAATAAAAACAGCATAAATAATTTGAGCTAATTTTAAATTATGATGATTCGCACCTTGTTTGTCTTTTTCATGACTTTTTTTTTCCTGAATGAATGCTATTCGCAGGGTCTTACGGGCACCTGGGAAGGAATGATGGAAGATGGCGAAAAAATACAGGTAAACATAAAGATGAAGAAAAATGAACTGTGCGGTTATACCTGGGATTATGCTGTAAGAGACCCGGGGTCATATTGCAAAGCTGTTTTTAAAGGATGGTATGATGCGGAGCAGAAAATGTGGATGCTGATGGGTACATCGTTCATGGAAAACAGCGGCGGCCATATCCTGATGCTGATCAGATTGTGGCACACAGACGGCATGCCCAAAAATACACTTACCGGAACTGTAGAATCTAAATCAGGTTCACTTTCTCTGCTTAATATGGGCGGTGGGACAGACCGGGTGCCGGTAAAAAAAACA
>JACMPR010000251.1 GCA_014377385.1 Ferruginibacter sp.
AATTCTATCTAATATTAGTTATAAATATAAGCTTCAGAGTAATATTTCACATCAGCTAATTGCAAACCCTCAAATTGATTAATGTTTGAAGTAATTACCAGACCTGATTATAAACACTCACCACGAATACCCTTATAAGATTACTGGCAAATTTGTTTTCTACTGATTTTGATTTAGATTACATTTTATACAAAACAGCTTTCATGAAAGTCGAATCGGGTTAGCAATTAAATCCGGCCATTACCAGTTGGTTTGGCAAAAAATACTTTTTGATCGATCTGAAGGACGGCAACGCAAACCTTGCTAAATCTGGCACCTGAAATTAGGAAATACCTGAAAATTTTATATGTCAACAGCGGGTAAAAATGCCAAACTACAGCATTTTCTAAACCATTTTCTTCACCTGAACTAACTTATCCGCAGTGAAAACATTATTTCTGAAAGGTTGCTTAAACTCACTGGCAGCCATCCTCTATATTTCCGCTACTGCCCAACCAGTCAATTTTGAATGGGTAAGAACAGTGGGTAATGCCGACTATGAAACCGTTGTTTCTATGGTGATCGATTCCAATAAATCGGTGATCACTGCGGGTACTTTTTCTACCGGTACCGTAGATTTTGATCCCGGTCCTGCTGTATTCAACCTTACCTCTAACGGAAGCTTTGATATTTTTATCATGGAACTGGACACCGCCGGGGCTTTTCAATGGGCAAAGCAGATTGGCGGTTCTGAGGGAGATGAAATTGATGGCATGGCAAAAGACAGCGCGGGAAACCTTTACTTAACGGGATATTTTGTGGGCACCGTTGATTTTGATCCCGGGCCTGCTGTGAATAATCTTATTTCTACGACTTTTCTTAATAATTTTATTTTAAAGCTCGATAACAACGGGAATTTCATCTGGGCAAAACAATTTAGCCCAAATTCTACAGATAATATCCATGTAGATGCTGCAGGAAATGTTTACATCACCGGTGATTTCGCCGGTACCGTAGATTTTGATCCGGGTCCTGCTGTTGTTAACCTGTCATCGGCTGGCTTCACGATCCAGGACGGCTATATTTTAAAGCTGGACAATAACGGCAATTTTATCTGGGTAAAACAACTAAAAGAAACTACCGGCACAATGAGGGTTAGATTTATTCAAACGGATGTTTCAGGAAATATGTATGCTTCAGGTGATTTTACTGCTACGGTCGATTTTGATCCTAACACGGGCGTTTCAAATCTTACCTCTTTCGGAATGACCGATGGTTATATTCTCAAGCTCGATGCTGCAGGTAATTTTATTTGGGTAAAACAGCTTGGAGGTGCCGAAGGTAGCGTTCCTGTGTCATTGGAGCTGGATGCTACCGGTAATATATTCAGCTCGGGCAATTATTTGGGAACGATGGATGCTGATCCCGGCCCAGGCACTCAAATCCTTCCCGGTATTGCTGGCAATTCTAATACTTTTATTATTAAGCTGGATAACAATGGAAATTTTATTTTCGGAAAATATTTTTTTAATTCAACATTCGGTGTTGGAAACAGCTTCATGACCCTTGATCGAAGTAGCAGTCTTTATCTTGTGGGCTATACTGCTCTTGGTACTGATTTTGATCCGGGGCCGGCTGTATTTAATATGCCCGGAGGTTCTTACCTGGTAAAACTCGATTCGTCGGGAAATTTTGCCTGGGGAGCCGGTTTTAATCCTTGCAATGTGAATTATCGGTACGTAGTGGCGACCGACATCCTGAAAAATGTTTATACAGCGGGAGCATTTGCATGCGAAACTGACTTTGATCCCGGTTCGCCAATTTTTAATGTAACAGACAATGGCGGCAACGATGCTTTTATACTTAAATTAAGACAATGCAATAACAGCCTGAAAACGATCAATGCAACCAGCTGTTCCCGTTACGTATTGAACGGCATAACTTATCCTGCCAGCGGTCAGTATATCCAGACGCTTACCAATGCTGTAGGTTGTGACAGCATCATTGTGCTGAACCTTACTGTTACGGCGATCAACACGACGATCAATGCAACGATATGCGAAGGGAGCTTATATGGTGTATATGGCGTCAGCGGTACCTTTACAGACACCTACACCACGCCATTAGGCTGCGACAGTACAAGGATTTTAAACCTGGAAGTAAAGAGCCGCCCGCATCCTGACCTGGGTGGTGATACTACGATCTGTAAAACATCTTTTGTTCTTTCTCCCGGTGCATTCAGAAGTTACTTATGGAGCGACGGAACCATTGGAAGCAACCTTGCGGTAACCGGGCCAGGCATTTATTGGGTAACGGTAACGAATACGGATAACTGCCCGGCAAGGGATTCCATAACCGTGCTTCCCGCACAAAATTGCTCAACAGCCGGAGAATGTATCGTGAATGTTGAAATACAGTTATACCCGATGCCGTTCCGCGATATCCTCGTCATCAAAAAGAATACGGCTGATTGTATCATTTATATGAATCTATACAATGCTGCCGGTCAGTTGCTCATCAGAAATCAACTGATCGTTGACGGGGAAAATCAAATTTCACTGCACTCATTGCCTGCGGGAATGTATTTCTATAAATTTTATGCTAAAGGACGCACGCTGAAGACCGGCAAGATAATTAAGGCTTAAGTTCACTTATGATATCAGCCGGCAAAAATGATCATGAAAAGAAATTATTTCCGTCCTGGATTGCGCTGCGTCTGATAAACCTGGTTCATCTTTACCTTGTAAGTCACTAAATAAAACAGCCGTGATACTGGTTTTGCCCAAGTTGAGTCTGGCGGGTATATCATCCACACACCTGCGCCAGTGGAGTATACCTGTAACAAGCTACGATATACACTTACTTACTTTTTTTGTTATATTTACATGCCAGGCATACTATTGCCTAACAACTTTATTTTCTTTCTTATTTAAAGCATCCTGATTTTTTTTATTAACCCTGTTGATAGCTTTATTTATTATTCACATGAATAGATTTTTATTGTATCTGTTAACATTATTTACCGGCATGACAATGCCATTGGCTGCTTTTTCCCAGCTGCAGGTAAATTCAGTGCAATCCACTCAAAGTACTTGTGCCAACAATGGTACTATTACCGTAAATGCACTCACCAATGTGCCTCCATTAATTTATAGTATCGTATCTGGTCCGGTTACTGCGCCGGTGCAAACAAATAATGTATTCAACTCAATTCCTGCCGGGAACTATATGATCCAGGTCGCTGATGGGGCAGGCAACACATTATTGGCTCCCGTAACCGTGGCTGGTAATTACCTGCAACCCGATTTTGACCCAATCAAATCTTCTCCATACTGTGCCGGTGGAAACGATGGGCAGATCACCGGTAATATTATTGCAGGCACAGGATTGGCGCCATATACCTGGCAACTTATTGCGCCATCTCCGGTTACGACGACACCTCAGACCAGCGATGTTTTTACTGGTTTGTCTGCAGGAATTTATACAGTTAGAGTAACAGATGCTTGCGGCGGGTTTAGAACGGTGGTAGTAACTCTCAGTGATCCACCCTCTTCTATGCTTACCTTTATACCTGGCAGAATTAATAAATTTGGCTGCGACTCAGCTATTTTGACCACATACCTGCATGGAGATATTGTGCGAACCCCCATCACATTTACTTTTCAAACCAATGCAGGAACTTTTTCTACTACAACTCCAACGGCCATGGTATTTAGCACCCCCAATGATTTTGCCCTTGAACAGGTGCTTCCTAATTTTAATTACGGCGATTACGTTATCATAACAGCAACGGATGACTGCGGTAATACGGCCGTTTCCCCGCAATATTTTTCTACGCCATATTATTTTTGTCAGACGTTTAATAGCTATTACACAAATTGCACCTACACTTCATCCGCTGTATTCGACCTTAATAATGTAGGTTGTTATTTGCCGAACCAGCCTTTAACTGGTGCGGCGGGTCCGCTGGTATATGAAGTGACGGATCCGGGAGGGGTAGTAGTAAATGCAGATACGCTCGCCGGCTTTCTGGATAACAATGGATACATGTTTGTTTCCGGGTTTGCAGTACCGCCGCTGCCAGCCAATATTAGTTATCATATTCGAATTACAGACCGTTGCGGTCAGCTTTTTGAAAGTAATTTTTTTGTCCCTACGCCTGTTGCTAATCCACCGGTCATCTTTAAAAATGTTTACCCGGATGGCTGCACTGATTCTACAGGGTTTGCTTTTATATTCTGCGAAAATTACAAGAGCGAACCGAAGATCATTTTTATATCCGGACCTGTTGGTATGAGCAGTACAAAACCTGGCTATGAATACACCGCCACTTATATTTACCCCGATACCATGACGGTTAGTGGCGTTGGGTCTAACACTTACAGGTTCGATATTGGTCATCTTGCTGCCGGAACATACCAGTTTAAAATATATGATACTTGCGGAATAGAAATGTTCGATTCCCTGGTTGTAGCCCCAACAGATGTTACCAATTTTGGCCATCGTTTCTGGTATAAAAAGGGTTGCCTGGGATTGAATGAGATTCATTATACGGTCAATGCAGCAAATGGAACAATGAATATCCGCAACCTTTCAAACAATAACATTATCACGAAAGTGTACTCCTCTCAAGATTTTTTAACAGCTATCAACGATTCTTTACTGAACATGCCTTCCGGTATGTATGAACTCACATTCAGCTATCAGGCATACTTTTCCACTGGTACACCATTGCAATCGACGCAATATGACTGCCAGGTTATACGGGACACCGTTACCATAGAAGGATATCAAACACCAGCAATCCTTGCAAATAATTATATCCAATGCCAGTCGGGTATTCATGTTGAATTATTGCCGGATAGTACCAAAGGTGTACCTCCATATCAATACGAGATCATCAGTGGGCCGCAGGTTTTCCCGGTGCAAGCCTCCAATCTTTTTCAACTTGCAGCGCCGGGAGTGTACACTGTTCGTATTTACGATATATGTGGAAACGGATCAACTGCGCAGGTTACAGTAGATCCTATTTTATTCTCTCCCGTAAATGTATTGCCATTTAGCTGCAATAGTACCAGTCTTAGTTATGGCCCATCAGCATATTTTACGTACAGTTGGATAGCTCCAAACGGTTCCGTATTTACAGGCGATACGCTTACCATCAACCCTGTAACGCCTATGGATACCGGCACTTATAATATTGTAAAAGTGGTGAACATCAACGGATGTGTAGATACCTTTTACACTACTTACCATCTCGCATTGAATAACGTGAATGAGCAAACGATAAATATCTGCAATGGCAATTCCATCACAATAGGTGCGCATACTTATAATGCCACCGGAAATTATACAGATACTTTGCTGAATAGCGCCCTTTGCGATAGTATCATTGTTCTTCACCTGACCGTAGAACCATTTTTGCGTGATACTATTCAACAAACCATTTGTGCGGGCCAAAGTGTTAGCTTCAATAGCCAGTCGTACAACACCGCAGGTTATTACAGTGATACGCTTACTACAGCAACTTGCGATAGTATTGCAACACTTCACCTGATCATATTGCCTGAAATCAGGGATACGATCATAATTTCAATTTGTTCGGGGCAAAGTTACACGGTAAACGGGCATGTATACACGCAGACAGGTATGTTTAGTGATACCTTAAACATTACCGGATGCGATAGCATTGTGCTGTTAAACCTAACTGTGTTTCCCCTAATTCGTGATACGATCATTACTTCCGTCTGTGCAGGGCAGTCCTATACTTTTGGTGGCAACACTTATACCCAGCCAGGGATATACAGCGATACATTGAATACATCAGGTTGCGATAGTGTTTCCGTATTGAATTTAACCATATTGCCCTTGATACGCGACACGATCATCAGGTCCGTTTGTGCAGGGCAATCTTACGCTTTTGGTGGCAACACTTATACCCAGCCAGGGATATACAGTGACACATTGAATTTATCAGGTTGCGATAGTGTTTCCGTATTGAATTTAACCATATTGCCCTTGATACGCGACA
>JACMPR010000252.1 GCA_014377385.1 Ferruginibacter sp.
AAGAATGTTTTTATGACACAAAACCCCTGGAGGAAATAGGAATAACTGGCAAAGTAAAAAATATTAAGTTATACATCCAATCAGTTCAAAAAAACAGAAAGAATATTATTGAAAGAGAACCCCGGTTTGGTTTTTATTATGAATTTGATAAATTGGGAAGAGCAAGATCAAATTTTATTTATGACACAATAGAGCTGGTGAAAGAAAATAAATCAGTCATTGATAAGAATCAGAAGAACCATGTTTTTTTTAGTAAAAATGGAGTAATTGAAAGGGAAGTACGTGATGGTGGTACGGTTACTGACCTTTACGACAGAAACGGAAATCTTGTGGAAACGGTGATGAATAACGCTGCTAACACACTTACCGGCGGGGAAGACATGCTCTACGATATTACTGAATATACTTATGACAAGAATAATAAGATTCTCCGGAAAACGGACTACTGGCCAACAAGAAACAGAGATTCTCTTAAAGTGGAAGCCATCACTAAAAACAAACTGGACGAAAGCGGAAACATTGTTGAAATGGAGGTAATAAGCGGACCGCAAAAACTTATTACAAGATACGAATACGACGACCGTAATAACCCGGTTTATATTTCGAACGCTGACCAAAGTATTACCAGGGAATATGATGAAAACAACGAGTTGGAAAAGCTCAAAATTCATCAACGTTGGGAGAGGAGATCATTAAATATAAGAATAAAAAAGTCCTTTCAAAAGAGTATACCAATGATGGCCGGAGGAATAAAAGCCTGGCGTACACTTACAAGTGTGACAAAAAAGCGAACTGGATTTTTTGTAGTATTGATGTAGCTATTTTTAATAAGAAAAATCAAACGGTAAGTGTAAACCTGAAGTACGAAATTGTAAGAGAAATAGAATATTACCGCGAAAGGCCTTAAATTTTTGGACAAAAAAGGTATTTTTTAGAATGGATTAGCCTGACAATCTCGTTGCTGTACACCAGCATGTTGAACGAAAAACCAACAACCAACGGTAAACAAATCAGAAGTACTACAGCTCATAAAAATATTACTGTAAGTTGGGCAGGGTTATAAAACATACGGCCTGCAGCAAAACCAGGGCGTTAAAAAAATTTAGAAAAGTGTTTCACAGTGTTTTAAATGCGGGTTTGCCGGACTACGAAATCCTGCGAAATAACTTCGGTAAAGCGGTAATTAAAATTGTCTGAAAAGGTCAGGAACTGTTAAATCAATACTTTTGCTTTATGACTATCCATCGTTTATGTTATTTAAAAAGAGCTAAAGAAATGTAAGCGTGCCTCAGGCCAACATTCGTTATACTTTGAAACAACCCAGGATAAATATAAAATGGTTCATACTTGCTGATGTAACGGTATGTATTCTCACCTGGCTTTCCTTTTATTATTTACGAACAATTATCTACCACTACGATTTTAGTATTCCTCCAGGATTTTACCTTGGACTGCTCTTATACAGCTGCGGTTGGATCATGCTTTATTTTCTTAGCGGCACGTACAATTCACTCTACCAAAAATCAAGGCTCGCCGAATTTTTGAAGACCTTGCTGGTTAGTTTTATCGGCTGCTTTTTTTTATTGTTTTTTTTTATTCTTAAAAATCCCCACGAGAATAACAATAATTACTACGTCGAATTTTACGGCCTGCTGATTCCGGTTTTCGTCGGAAGCAGCCTGGTAAGATTTTTTTTTGTAACCAGGGCGAAAAAACAATTGAGGCAGGGGAAAGTTTTTTTTAATGCATTGCTTATCGGCCCCGGAAAAAAAGCTGCACAATTCTATAACAATTTTTTACAATCGAAAGAACATTCAGGCTACCGGATCATTGGCTTCGTTAATACCGACGGCAGTAATCATTTCCAACTTCCGGCTGGTTTCAAAGAATATCGTGACTACACAAACCTTCCTGCCATCATAGATGAAGCCGGTATTGAAGAAGTGATCATTACTGTTGAAAAAAATGAACGCGACCTTATTACGAAAATACTGCAGCTCTTAAGCGACAAAGAAGTAAACATCAAAATAACCCCCGACACGGTAGACATCATCAGCGGAGCCTTACAAACAAATAATTTGATGGGCGTACCATTGATAGATATTCATTCGGGCCTGTTGCCGTCCTGGCAACAAAATATTAAAAGGTCTATCGACATGCTGGTATCTTTGGCAGCCTTGATCGTACTATTGCCCTTATTTATTTACACGCTGATACGGCTGGCCCTATCTTCAAAGGGACCCCTCTTTTTTTCCCAGCAGCGAATTGGTTACAAGGGCCGCCCTTTTATGATGTATAAATTTCGCTCCATGCACGTAAATGCAGAAGCAGCAGGGCCCCAGCTAAGCAGCGATAACGATCAAAGAATTACATCCTGGGGAAAAGTCATGCGAAAATGGCGGCTGGATGAACTTCCCCAATTCTGGAATATTTTGAAAGGAGAAATGAGCCTCGTTGGGCCGAGGCCGGAAAGAAAATTTTATGTCGACCAGATCGTCGCCAAATATCCTGAATATAATTTCCTGTTTAAAGTGAAACCTGGCCTTACCAGTTGGGGAATGGTAAACTTCGGGTATGCATCCTCGGTAAATGAGATGATAGAAAGAATGCCCTTTGATCTCCTATACGTTGAGAACGTATCGCTGGCGCTTGATTTTAAAATAATGATCTACAGTTTACAGATCATATTTTCCGGAAAGGGCAAATAGAAATAGGGCGGTAGCCGGGCTCGCTGATCGAATTATGGCTGGTTATCCACGATTGACAGTTCATGCTGTAAATCTTCCCTGATCCAGCCAACTTGTTGTCATTGTAACCACATTGAGTTTCACGACCATATATTCGTATTTTTGAAAAAATAGAAAAGTTTTGAAAAAAAGACTGCTGCTTATCCTATTCATTTTTATTTGCGTGGATTCATTTTGCCAGATCAATAGTTACTGGCAGCAAACAGTGAATTATAAAATTGATGTGTCACTTAATGATACTGCAAAAACACTCGACGGTTACATTCAAATCCAGTACATAAATAACTCGCCTGATACCCTTCGCTTTATCTGGTTTCATACCTGGCCAAATGCCTATAAAAATGATAAAACTGCATTTACCGACCAGTTATTACAAAACGGAAGCACTGATTTTTATTTTAGCAATGAGGACAAACACGGCTATATGAATCGCCTCGATTTTAAGGCAGACAAGATCACAGCGGTCATAGAAGATCATCCGCAACATCAGGACATTCTTAAATTAACCTTGCCACAACCCCTGGCCCCCGGGGCGTCTGTAAATATAGAAACACCCTTCCATGTAAAACTGCCATACAACTTCTCCCGCGGCGGGTACATCAATCAATCTTTCCAGGTTACGCAATGGTATCCAAAGCCGGCTGTTTACGACCGGAAAGGATGGCATGAAATGCCTTACCTTGACCAGGGTGAGTTTTATAGTGAGTTTGGTGATTATGATGTGCAGGTAACCGTGCCCAAAGATTATGTGGTGGCTGCGACAGGCATACTGAAAAATGAAACTACTAACGCTGATACAAAAACGCTTCATTTTATACAGGAAAAGGTACATGATTTCGCGTGGTTTGCCGATAAAGATTTTACAATGATGCACGATACGCTGCAACTTGCTACGCATACAATTGATGTATATGCATATTATAATAAATCTAATGCCGGTAAATGGATAGGAAGCATCCCCGGGATAAAAGCTGCTGTCAGGACAAAGAGTAACTGGATCGGCGAATATCCTTATGATATTGTAACAGTGGTAGAAAAGCCGGGGAAATCTACCGGTGACGGAATGGAATATCCTACGATTACCTTGATCGGTTCGCCATCTGCTGAGCTGATTAACCATGAAGTAGGCCACAACTGGTTTTACGGCATACTTGCAACAAATGAACGCCAGCATCCCTGGATGGATGAAGGGACGAACACTTACTATGATAACAGGTTCGTGATGGAAAACATTGATACACCGCAATTACAGAAATCTTCGTTTATCAATAACCGTATGCCTGCAGACAATGCTGCACTTTTGGTTGCTACCGTTACAGCAGTAAAAAAAGATCAGCCAATTGAAACGAGCGCTCCGCAATTTTCTGAAATAAATTATGCTGCCATTGCCTACTTTAAATCAGCGCAATGGATGAAACTGCTGGAAACAGAATTGGGCAAAGTCATATTTGACAGCGTCATGCATCAATATTTTGAACAATGGAAATTCAAACATCCATATCCCGAAGATTTTAAGAAAATTGTGGAGGATATTAGTGGAAAAAAAGCGGATGCTTATTTTTCACTGCTCGCTAAGAAAGGAGCTATAGTTAAACCCGCGAAGAAAACGCTAAAGATCACTTCATTTTTCAGCCTTAAAGAAACGGATAAACACCGTTATATATTTTTATCTCCTGCTATTGGTTACAATTACTACGACAAGTTTATGATCGGGGGATTGCTACATAATTATACCTTGCCTGCTTCCAGGCTTCAGTTTCTTGTCGCACCATTATATGCAACCGGATCAAAAGAACTAAATGGCATTGGAAGACTGTCTTACAGCATGTATCCGGGCAATAACGGGCAAAAAGTGGAATTATCCGTTTCAGCTGCGAAATTTACAGCCGATGAATTTATTGATTCAACCGGCACAAAAAACTATCAGCCCTTCACTAAAATTGTACCTTCGATAAAATATGTTTTTTCGAACCGGTCCCCCCGCAGTCACGTTACAAAATTTATCCAGTTTAAAACTTTTCTCATAAACGAAACTGGTCTTTCCTTTACAAGAGACACCGTTCAACAGCTGGATATTATTTCCTACCCAAAACAAAGCCGGTACCTGAATCAATTACAATTTATAATAGAAAATAACCGGGTGCTATACCCTTACCAGGCAGCCATACAGGCAGAACAGGGCAAGGGGTTTATCCGGTTAAATTGTACCGGAAATTACTTTTTCAATTATGCAAAAGGCGGCGGTATGGAGCTGCGTTTATTTGCTGGAAAATTTATTTATACAGGTGATAAAACATTTCTTACCCAATATGAAACCGACCGCTACCATCTCAATATGAGCGGACCTAAAGGTTACGAGGATTACACCTACAGTAATTATTTTATTGGCCGCAATGAATTTGAAGGCACTTCCAACAGCCAGATCATGAAAAGAGATGGCAGCTTTAAAGTTAAGACTGACCTGTTAAGCAGCAAGACCGGCAAAACGGATGACTGGCTATCTGCAGTAAACTTTACATCCAGCATCCCAAAACAGGTAAATCCGCTGTCGCTGTTACCGGTAAAAATTCCTCTAAAAATATTTGTTGATGTCGGCACATACGCAGCGGCATGGAAAATAAACAACGGCACCGGCAGGTTCCTGTATGATGCAGGCTTACAGCTTTCCCTTTTTAAAAATGTACTTAATATTTATTTTCCTATCCTTTACAGTAAAGTTTATAAGGACTATTTTAAATCGACGATTACAGAAAAGATATTCAGAAAAAACATTTCCTTCAGTATCGATATCCAGAATATTTCTCTACGAAAATTATTTCCACAAATTGGCCTGTAAAATTTGAGTATTACTTATTACAAATACCAGGATATTGATAAACCGAAATGGGACAACTGTATCACGCGTGCGGATAACGGACTACTATATGCGCAATCATTTTATCTTGATACCATGGCGGCTAACTGGGATGCGCTGGTATTGAACGACTATGAGGCGGTAATGCCGCTCTGCTGGAAAAAGAAATTTGGTATCCGTTATTTATACCAACCTCCCTTCATACAACAGATGGGTATATTTTTTACAAAACCGCTAACGCGTGAACAGCAAAGTGCCTTTATCCAACTCGCCCGGCAAAAATTCAGATTCGCGGAGATCACTTTAAATTATTTAAATGACCCGCAACTACCAGATCCCGGCATTCAGACAGGGCAGCGTAATAATTTCACCCTGAGCCTGGATCGCACTTACGAACAGCTGTACGAAAACTATGATCCTGCATTTACAAAAAGCCTTCGGCGGATCAAAAAATTTGAAATGCTCTATGTGTCATCTGTAAACTATCAGCGAACCATTGCGTGGTACAAACTTCTCTATGGCAGCCGACTTCCGTTTTTCCCGGGGAAAAGTTATGCTGCATTTGAAAATGTATGTAAAAAATTATTCAAGGAAAATAATGTCATCATCAGGCATGCCCGTAGCACGGAGAATAAATTGCTGGCATCAGTAATTCTTTTAAGGGATGAAAAGAGACTATACAACGTGATCTCCTGCATCAGCACAGAAGGAAAAAAACTGGAAGCTAATTATTTTTTGTATGACCGTATTATCCATGAATTCGCGGATACAGCCGTGATGCTTGACTTCGAAGGTTCGGATGTAGAAGGTATTGCCGTCTTTTATAAAAAATTTAATCCTGGCAACCAACCTTATCCATTCATCAGGTATAATAATTTACCTTCTTACATTAAAATATTTAAGCGATAGCGTATTTGCAAACTACGACAAACTACGGCTTACTTACCAGGACTAATTTTTCTGCGGGTTGCGTGGCGAATTTTAGGAATTGTGATAATTCATTCTCATCAAAAACTATCACTAAAAATCCGGCATCTTTCAAACGCTGCACATAATCTTTCAACGAGTAAATTCTCACATGATCTTTTTGACCGAACAAAGCTGATTGCCTGTTACTATCAGTTATCATGGGTTCTTCAATAGACAACACAAATTTTTCAGAATAAGGAACTTGCAAAATAGCCTGCGCAGCGGGCTTCATCACCCTAAAAATTTCACGCATTGCCTTGCGGTCATCCGGAATATGTTCCAGGATATGATTGGCAATCACCAGGTCGAAACTATTATCCGCAAAGCCAAGATTCGTTGCATCCTGCTTTTGCACCATCCCATCAATGGTTTTATAAAATCCAGGCAACAGGTCGGCTGTTGTTACGGTGGCCTGTTCTATTAAAAAATGAAATATATTTTTTTCAG
>JACMPR010000025.1 GCA_014377385.1 Ferruginibacter sp.
AAAGAAGCAGCAACCAGGTTCCTTGATAATTTTTCGGATAACAACATTTTCAATTTTACCAAAGCGTTGACCGATAAACACAGTTACCAGGCTTTTGCCGAAGCGCTGAATGAGTTCATACAAAACAGTAAGATCGAGGAATATGAAAAAAGAGTGAACGAACGATTTGCCAGTGTGATAAAACTGGTAGGCAAGGAAACCGGCGACCTGATGAGTAAGACCGGGGACATACAGAAAGTGATCTCAAGTATCAACAAAGATTTCGACAATAAGAATTTTGTAGGTGCGATCCGTAAAATTGAATTGCGGATTGATACCAGTGCCAACAAAGTTGTGCAACTATTGCTGCAAATAAAGATCTACAATGATGAATATGCATTTGAACTGGGAGGATTGAATCTTTTTTCCTCCCCCGACCAGGTAAGCAAAAATAAAAAAGCGGTAGAGTTACTAAAGCAATTAAGCAAGGCGATTGGTGAATACCGGAAAGACACGATCGCCTTGTCTGATTCCTTTGAACTAAAATTCAGGATTGAAGAAAATCAGAATGATACGGGCTGGGTAGAGAAATTATCTAACGTGGGGAGTGAAGGTACGGATGTGCTTGTGAAAGCAATGATCAATATCATGCTGCTGAATGTATTTAAAGAAGGAGCGAGTAAACGGTTTAAAGATTTCCGTCTGCACTGTATGATGGATGAAATCGGGAAGCTGCATCCAAATAATATCCGTGGTATCCTGCAATTTGCCAACGACAGGAATATATTATTGATCAACGGTTCACCAACGGAAACAAATGCAATGAATTATAAACATATTTACAAGTTGGAAAAAGACGAAAAGCGGAATACAAAAATTAAAAGAATTATTACACAGCTCGAAACCCGATGATCCACCTCCCACTTCATATAGCCAAAAAGTTGCGACAACTGCTATTGCCCGGTGAAAAGATCCCCATCAGTGCCATGCGGCATCCTGTGGTTCACAAAATGCTTGAAGATGCTGTGCTGCAAAAGCAACAAATAAGTAAAGCCAAAGCCTTGCTGTTTATTCCGGGCAAAGAAAGTATGTCAGATTATTTGCACAATCATTTTGGTATAAGCGATTTGGAAGAATATATCAACACGCTTGAAAGCGAAGAGCAAAGCAGGGCAGGTAACGTGGCTATCTCCGGCAATTCAAAGCTGCAGGCAGTAAGAACTTTCAAAGGATTTTTGATAAACACATATGATGCTGTTCCGGCTGTACAAAATAAGAAGCCAATTGTTATACAACCCATCACCGGTAGCTATACCTACATATACGACTATGAAAATTTCATTCCAGATGCAGCAGTTACGATTGTTGGTATCGAGAATCCTGAAAATTTCAGGCAAATAGAAAAGCAACGCTATTTGTTTGCAAACATTCAACCGTTGTTTGTCAGCCGCTATCCGCAAAGCAATGATTTGGTTAAATGGTTATCCGCAATTCCCAATAATTACCTGCATTTTGGGGACCTGGATTTTGCGGGAATAAATATTTACCAAAATGAATTTAAAAAGCATTTGTGCAACAAGGCCTCTTTTTTTATACCAGGGAATGTCGAAGCATTATTAATGCAATATGGTAACAGGGAATTGTTCAACCGGCAGTATAACCCTGCATTGGATTATTCTCAAAATGTATCTCCTGCTGTTGGAACGTTGGTGCAATTATTTTTGCAACATAAAAAGGTGCTGGAACAGGAAGTTTTTATAAACGGGATGTAACCCGCTACTGAAAGCCCTACAGCCCTGCTTGCAGTTATCACCAGCCGGAACCTTTAAAACCCCTTCATCTGAACGAACCACCCAGTCCCATCATTTCTCCACCTTCGGCATCACCTCAGCAGGCACAGTTTGCAAATATTTGTATATAGCTTTTAACTCATCGTCAGTCATGAGTTTGAAACTGCTCCATGGCATTGGGCTTTCTTTGATACTTTTTTTCTGCCTGAAGGAATTGATAAACTGATCTTCCGTCCATCCGTACACGCGGCTATCAGGGTGTGGGGTAAGATTGGGCGTAATGAAACCTTTGATGTCGTTTCCACCTGACATTAACAGGCCTTACAGTTCCCCGGCAAAGTTTCTTTTGGGTATTTCCGGATATCATTGCCTGGCGTATGATTGAGAGACAGTTTTTGTTCTTAATGATTGTTACACGTAGTTTAACAACATCCCAGCCTGCTGTCTTCAGCATAACTGTTCCCAAGATCATAATTTAAATGCGCTTTACGAGAGTTTGTTTTACAGTCCCGGATTTCAGCCGTTGAACGATGTTGAGCTCAGCCCGTGGAAGTTGGTTTTATATATCTTTTTGCGCGCTAATGACGGTTCAGTTTTCCATTGAAATAAAATGATAGCCCGAAGCATTTCGCAATACGTTGCACTTTTCTCCAACCAGGCCAATATTGCCTGTTTCAAGAGCAGAAAATTCAACTCCGAATTTTTCCTTTAATTGCTGTTCAGTACCAGCAACTTCAATCATAATTTCTTCTTTTACATCAATCATTATTCTCAATTCCACATAGGATTCAAGTGGTTCCGGGTTTGAATGAAAATCTGCTTTGATGATGCTGCCGTCAAAGTGCATATCGGTCATAATTAATATTTATGGGAAGGTTCTCAAAATCTGTACCGGGCTGTAAGAGAGCGGGACCAGGAACGTCGTTGGGGAGGTTTGGGAGACACGAACCACGGCACCTGTATTTACAGGATGGGAAGATTTGCAGGATGTTGGAGTAGGTTTTAGATTGGGATTTTTTGGGATGATGAAGGGAGCGGAATCAGGATTTTCAGGATGTGAAGATTTGTAGGATGTTGAAGTGGGGTTTGATTGGTATTTTTAGGATCAATTGGCTTGAATCAGGATTTCAGGATGTGAAGATTAACAGGATAGTGAGGTAGTTTTCAGTCAGGATTTTTAGGATTTGAAGATTTGCAGGATGATGGAGTGGGATGAGCCAGGATTTTCGGAATAAAAAAATAAGAAAGATGATGAAGCAGGATGAGATAACATTTACAATAATTGGTTGCGCCATGAAAGTGCACAATAGTCTGGGAAATGGATTTCAGGAAGTAATTTATCAGCGATGCCTTGCCATTGAATTAAGTAAGGCAGGGTTGGATGCTGTAAGAGAAAAAGAGCAAACGATATTTTATGAGGGCCAGGAAGTCGGTACACGCCGGGCAGATTTTATTGTAGAGGGAACTATCATGGTAGAATTAAAGGCAGTCATTAACATGGAAGATGTTCACCTGGCACAAGCTAAAAATTATATAGTTGCTTATGACTTACCTACCGGGTTATTGATAAACTTTGGGTCAACAAGTTTACAGTATAAAAAAGTTTTTAATCCTAAATACAATAATACTGTTAATCCTACAATCGCTTAATCCCCCCGAAACTGAAAGCAGTTACATCACAATAATCCTCAAATCCTGTAAATCCTGATTCAGACAGTGTGGGAAATTTTTAACCACTCGAAACCGAAAGCACTTACATTACAATAATCCTTTAAATCCTTCAATCCTGATCCTGACAACATAACATTCAGCCTTACAACAATATCATAAGTAGAAATATTATACACATTTAAATCATCAATATCCTTTGAGTAAAAAGCCCATGTGCAAAACATCTATGCGTTTGCGTAAAGATTCTACTTAACGTGTCGCTGGTCAGGAGACCAGGCGACGGCAGTAACAACTACGCGTTTGCGAAAAGATTCCATTCTTCTAATTAATCATTTACTCAACGTGCCGTTAATAAAAAGACCAGGCGACGGCCGTGGCAACTACGCGTTTGCGTACAGATTCCATTTTAAATTTAAGCATCTACTCAACGTGTCGCTGATCAGGAGACCAGGCGGTGGCTGTGGCAACTACGTATTTGCGTGGAGATTCCATTCTTCTAATTTAATCATCTAGTCAACCTGTCGCTGGTCAGGAGACCAGGTGACGGCAGTACGCTCTTTATTGGGCACTAACGTCGGCGGAAATTTCTTCTTACACCTTATACCAGGCATCGGTTTCTTCCTCATTTCGTTTGATTGAGATTAAATTAAGGTCAGCACGATTTTAAAGCAATTTGGTTGCTTTTCAACCTAATATGTCAATTTGTGATGTCATAATTAAAAATGAGAAATTTCCTTTAGAAAAACTTTCATTTTAGCATTCCAGCTAACATGCAATATTTTAACTATACGGTTGCGGGTGCTTATAATTGGAGGAAGATTATATTTCATAAACGTACAATACTCAAGTGAAAGGTTCTTTGTAACTTCGCCCTCCTGCCAATTTGACCAGTAATGGGCTTGTAGCACCGTATTTGAATTGGCAGTAATTCGAATTTTAATATTTACGAACAACAGCACTTTATGATAGGAATCTTATCAAAATTATTTGGCGGTAATAAAAGCGAAAAGGATGTAAAGAAGCTTTTGCCACAGGTAGAAAACGCCAAGGAGTTTTTTGCTGCGCACCAGGCATTAACCAACGACCAGCTCCGGAATAAAACCCAGGAATTCCGCCAGCGTATTCAGGCACACCTGGCAGACATAGATGCCCTCATCATTACCAAAAACAAGCAGGCAGAAGAATTGCCTGCGGAAGATATTAACGGCCGGGACG
>JACMPR010000026.1 GCA_014377385.1 Ferruginibacter sp.
AAAATCAAATGCAGCAGGATTAGTCGCCTGGGAAAAGCCAGAAATTGAGAATATCAACGCTATTACTAGTGCAGATAATGACAATAAGTTCTTGCTCCGGTGATTGTGCAAGCAAGGAGTTTGACTTTTAGTTTTTGATAAGAACAACGTAGAAAAATTCATATAAGCGTATTTAATTTTTGTGCAATCTGTATTATAAATGTGAAATGACATGTTATCAAATCATTACTATTCAAAAAGACTGTAAATAAACGAACAGGAACCGTGGACGGCACCTGCTACTGTGTATTTCGTACACATTTTAAAAAGTCCTTAAAACGATTAGTGATAAGTCCAATCGTAGTGTATTAAAGTAGTTTGAAGGTTTAAAGACGTTTGTTTTTATAGGTTGGGAGGATTCAGCCAACGAATATAGGCTGCTTCCACGATATGGGCAATTTATTTTTTTCCACTTTTCAATTATCTGTTTTTAAAATGGATATAAATCTCAAAACCCGCAGAGGAGGGTTCATTATACTGCAAATTTTACAATGCAACAGGCTTTTTTTAATATGACTGTTCTATGACCACTGAAGAGTAACCGTGTCCCTGTTCCCTGCCTTTTCCCAACAATTCCCCGGTGTTTCCCGGCCTTCCTTCGTACTTCCTCCTGCCTTCCTCCCACTGTCACCCATACATTGCCCGGCCCTTTACCTATTTATTTACTAGACATTCCTGCCAGATTTTCTCTTGTTTCTTCACCTGGACATAGAATCACTTTTTTACTGATTTTCCACATTCATTATTTCCGGCATCAGTTCGATGGTTGCTGGCAATGCAATTTGACAGTACGTTCTTTCAGGAAACAGTTTATAAACTTTGTTGTTTTCCTGCTTTGGCAATGCGAAATACAATAAAGAAATGGAAGTTGATTTTATTATTGATAAGCTCACTAATTCGATCGAAAATGTACTTACAGGAGACAGTTTTGCAACCGATATTTCAATATAAAAAAGTAGCGACCTGAAAACTGTAAGTAAGAAATGCAAATGGCAGTTTAATTGGATAAAGGAATTTAACCAGTCAGAACCGGATGTTTGTAAATTTTCAGTTGTAAATAACTTAACAATTATTCAAGGTCTCATCATTTTAGAAGTTAAATCAGACCGTGTTTATATGCACCTGGTTGAGCGTGCAACTTTTAATAAAAGAAAAACCAACGTTTATTCTGGAGTTCCAGGGAATTTAGCTGCATTTGATTGAAAACTTTCTTTTCAACGTGGGCACGAAGGCAATGTTTCTTTTCTGTCAAAAACCTACCTTGTAGAACATTATGAGAAAACACCTGGCGCATTTCATTTTGGCGGTCGGGTTACGATTATCGAAACAAAAGCTGCTTTAAAACTTATTGATAAATATTTTCAAAATCAATAAAATGAAAACAAAAAAAGCAGCATCAGCTGTTGACTTTATTGGTGGACAAAATGCATTAACAGCAGCAGAACAAAAGCCTTGAGCGAATTTTTCAAAAAGCGTAAAACATCTTCTTCCAGGACCAAGATTAGAAAAAGGCGAAGTTCTGCAAAACCTGAGAAGCTGCCTGCACAATGCACTGCCACCAACCCGGGGTTTTATGCATGTTGCGATTGACAGTCAAAACATCAGCCAATTGCAAAACCAGTCTTCAGTTTGGACCGGACAAACACCGCTGTTCATTAATCCTTAACTTCAGCAAAATATTTTTAATCAGCAGTGGGCCGGGCAGACGGAATTCTTCCCAACCAGCACAAATTTTTACATTCGCCAAAATATGGTTTTAAGATTCTTATTTTTTTAGATTTATCGCAGACTAATTAATGCTCTATGCGTAACTTTTTCTATATACTTTGTTTCAATATATTATTTTGCTCCTGCGATCAGCAATCAGTAAATAACAACCAGGGAAAGGCTGCTATCACTAATTCAACTCCAATCGGTTGCTCTCCTGAAATATCAGATAAATCGTGGTATTCTTCTGAGAAAAAAGCGCCATTTTTTAAAGGATTGGAAGGCTTGCATTTTGCGATTTCAACAAAAAAATCTGAAGCACAAAAATATTTTGACCAGGGCCTCATGTTGTCCTTTGGTTTCAACCATGCAGAGGCAGGCCGCTCATTCTATGAAGCAGCCCGACAAGATTCAAATTGCGCAATGTGTTGGTGGGGTTTTGCATATGTATTAGGCCCCAATTATAATGCTGGTATGGAAAAGGATAATTTCTTGCGTGCCTATGATGCTGTACAAAAGGCAAAACAAAAGGCAACATCCTGCACACAGAAAGAGAAGGATTTAATTGATGCACTAAGCTTTCGCTATAGCAATGATACAACCATAGCCCGTTCTATATTAGATTCATCTTACGCAGCTGCTATGCGAAGAGTTCATCAAAAATATTCTGAAGATGTAACAGTTGCTTCACTTTTTTCCGAATCACTGTTGGATTTACATCCATGGAATTTATTTACTAAAAAAGGGATCATGCAATCATGGACACCCGAAATTATTTCAGTATTAAAAAAGGCTTTACAACTTGATCCGCAAAATGTGGGGGCCAATCATCTTTTTATCCATGCTACAGAAATGTCTCAACAACCCGAAATGGCCTTAAAGAGCGCAAACCTGTTGGTTGATCTGGTTCCCGGCTCAGGTCATCTCGTACACATGCCCTCACATACTTACATACGGATCGGGCAATATCACGATGGCGTTATGGCCAATGAAAAAGCAGTATTGATTGACAGCTTGTATGTAGATGCCTGTCATGCACAAGGTGTTTACCCCCTCGCCTATTATCCGCACAATTATCATTTCATTGCCGCATGTGCAACGCTATCCGGCGAAAGTAAGATTGCAATCAAAGGCGCAGTTGCCACTGCCGGGCATGCGCATAAAAAACTGCTCCGGGATCCTGCATGGTCTACATTACAACACTATTTTTCAATTCCCTGGTATGTAGAAGTAAAACTGGGCTTATGGAATGAAATACTTCGTTCACCGGCTCCCGGGAAGGATTTGAAATATCCATCAGTAGTCTGGCATTATTCACAGGGTATGGCTATGCTCGCGGGAGCTAAAAATGAAGAAGCAAAAAAACATCTTGCCAAAATCAAAAATATAATGAATGATACAACCATAAAAGATTTGACCATTTGGGGAATTAATACAGTTTTCGATCTATGCGTGATTGCGTCTAAAACGCTTGAAGGAGAAATATATGCAAAAGAAAAGAATTACCCTGCTGCCATCTCAATATTAAAAGAAGCAGTAGTTGCAGAAGATGCATTGAATTATAACGAACCCCCGGACTGGTTTTTTTCTGTTCGTCATAATTTAGGAGCGATATTAATAGATGCTGGAAAATTCCAGGAAGCCGTTTCCATTTATGAGAAAGATTTGAAAATATATAAGGAAAATGGATGGGCATTAAAAGGTTTACTAAATGCTTATGAAAAACTTGGAAATAGAAAAAAATCTCAAGAAATTAAAACCCGGTTTGAAAAAGCATGGCAATACGCAGACATTAACATTTTGTCCTCACGAATATTGTAACCAACGTTATAAACAAAACGATTATTTAAACAGTCTTTTCTCAACCCAAAACTGCTGCTAAGACAGTATTCCTGCAAGCTGGGCAGACGTAAGGCATGTGTCATCTTTTGCAGCAACAGGCAGCAGCGGTTCGGGCGTGATAAAAAATTGTCAGCATTGTATCTAATCTCCAGCTTTTATTTTTACTTTCAGTTTTGGGAGGCGGGGCTGACAAGCAACGAATTCTCCAACTTCGCAAATGCCCGACATTATATGCCAGCAAATCTCATTTTAAGTCTGCCAGTCTGCGACCAGGTTATGACTAAATATTTTTATTGTTTAACGAAATTTTCATTAGTAGTAAAACAGCCTTACGTACTTTCCAATAAATATCTTAGTACCAAAACGAACTACTATGTCAGTAAAATATAAAACAGGCGATGATCAATTGCCGCATTTTCTTACTTTTAGGGTTGTTGAATGCCTGCCCGACAAGTCATTCAGGCGGGGATTGATGCATTAACAAGAAATGAATACAAGGATATTATTGTTGAAAGTTTAAAGCATTGCATAGAAAACAAAGGGCTGGTATTGACTGCATGGATAATTATGAGTAATCATGTACATTTAATTGGGAGTGCAAAGATTGGTTTTACAATAGGTGATATGCTGCGTGATTTAAAAAAGTTTACCAGCAAACAAATATTTAAGGCGATCAAAGAAAATCCGAAGGAGAGCAGAAAAGAATGCCCGCCCGGCGATGCGAGTCGGACGGGGATAATTTACATGTTTGAAAGAGCGGGTAAGCGAAACAGTAATAATAAGGATTTCCAATTTTGGCAGCAAGATAATCACCCGATCGAATTGAGCAACCCTGGAATGCTTAAACAAAAATTAGATTATTTGCCCGTCCGACCGGCTGTCCGGGCGGGCATGAGAATCCGGTAAAGGCAGGTATCGTATTTGAACAGCAGCATTATGTTTATGGTAGCGCCGTGGATTACTGCACAAATCAAAAAGGCCTTATATTGATTGAGCATTTACAGTGCTAAGGCCGGTCACAGACCTGGAATCTTAAAAAGACACAATTGATCCTGCGGAACACCTTGCGCCAGAGGGGGGAAAAACTGCTGTGGGTTTCCCGCAGATCTGCGCAGATTGAATACCGCAGATTTAAGGTGATTTGATCCGTGTAAAGTTGTATGTTTTAGTTTTATTGGAATTTCCCCTGCCCGTCGAGTAAGAAGAACCAATCTGCGTGCATATGCGTGTCTTTAATCCTCTTAGATCTGCGGGAAAAAACTCGTGGCAGGTATTTCCCGCTGATTTAATTTGAGTATGGTAGTATGTAGTTGTTCAGTTGGGCGTTGGTTCAGGAAAATCATTTCTAAAATTCTGCAGGTATTTTACCTCTCCTCCAACATACTCCCTGCTTCGCTGTCAGCCACCCATTTTTCTTCTTCTACTTTTTTGCCTTTTCTTTCTTACGCATTAATATATTCCTTATATTTAAAGACTTAAACTTTCACAGCTGATGAGAATTTTTACTACAATTATCCTGCTGGCATTTTCTGTTTTTGCCAGGGCGCAATCGTTCACCTGGACAGGCTACCAGCACATTGATGACAACAGTACCTACACGATTCCAATCAATGTGAGCGGGCTGCAAAGCACCATTGACAATGGTTTTGGCGTGGCGCATATCTGCCTGAACATTACCCATTCTTATGACGCGGATCTTACCATCAGGCTCCAGTCGCCCAACGGGTTGATAGTAACGCTCATCGAGAACATTGGTGGTGCAGGTAATAATTTTTCAGGCACCTGCCTTGGTATGGATGGGGTTGCCTTTACGGCTGCCCAGGCACCTTACACCGGTATTTTTTTCCCGGTGGGAGAAACGAGTTCTTTTAACAACGGGCAAAATCCGAACGGCACCTGGCTGCTCACCGTTACCGATGTTTCCGCTCCTGATACCGGCTCCATACACAGTGCCTATATAGAATTTACCAATAACCCCCCCGCAGTAAACGGAACTCCGGGCCCCCCGGTTGGCACCTACAACTGTGGTACCTGCAGCTGCCCGGGCGGCATCCAGGGTTGTGACCTGTTACCTGATATGACTTCCTCGTATAAAGAAATCAATTTAAATCATACCGAACAACCCGGCGTTTTATTTATTTCCAACGCCACGCCAAATATTGGTTCGGGCCCCCTGGATATTTACGGCATTGATTCCTGTTTTTGCAATGGTGTGCACGTTCCCTGCGGTACCATTTGCCCTAATGGCGAACAGATCAAGCATGTGGTAAAGCAACGGATCTATCAAAAAGTACCAGGCCAAAACCTCTTAACTTTCTATGACCGTTTCGCCGGTAAAATGAGCTTTCACCCCACCCACGGCCATTTGCACGTGGACAACTGGGCAAACTATACATTAAGAACCGCAACGTCTAATCCCGATGCCCGGACCTGGCCAATCGTTGCCAGCGGAACAAAACAAAGTTTTTGCCTGATCAATCTCGGTAATTGCGCTACAAACCCCGGTGAGTGTGTTGACAATGCCGGTAATACCATTCTTACAGTGCCTAATTCTAACCTTGGATGGCACAACGGTTGCGGACTTTACCAGGGCATCTACCCCGGAAATTATGATGTTTACAGTGAGAACCTGAATGACCCAATGCCCCTTATAAATGTCTGTAACGGCAACTACTACATCGTTTCGATAACTGACCCCGATAATAACTTCCTGGAGTCTGACGAAACCAATAACTGGGTAGCGGTGCCCATAACACTTACCCAGCAAAACGTGGCACCTGCCATCGCTGCCACGGGCTCAACAACATTTTGCCAGGGTAGTTCGGTGATCCTTACATCGTCACCGGCATCCAATTATCTTTGGTCAACAGGCGAAACTTCACAATCCATCATTGTAACAACTGCCGGAACTTTCAGCGTAAGTACAACCTGCGGAACGGCCGTTGTCAATTCAAATTCAATCAGCACTGTCCTCATACCGTTGAATTCTGCTGCAGGCGTGGCAATTTCCATTACAAACGGAAATAACCCAGGTTGCCCGGGTGTGTACCTTGTATTTAGTGCGGCTGGGGTAAATGGAGGAAACCTGCCTTCCTATCAATGGAAAATAAACGGCGTAAATGCAGGTACCAACAGTCCTGCTTTTTCTTCGGCATCTCTGGTAAACGGAGATGTGGTGAGCTGTACACTAACGTCTAACATTAGCTGCCTTACCAATCCGTCCGCGGTATCCAATTCCATTACGATGGTTATTGCAACAGCCGTAGATCCCAACGTGTCTATCAGTCAATCCACCGGAACAAACCCTACCTGCCAGGGAAATAATGTAAGTTTTACAGCAGCAATTTCCGGTTTAAGCAACCCGGTGTATCAATGGAAACTGAACGGCGCCAATGTGGGCACCAACTCAAATGTTTATTCCAGCACAACTTTTACCAATGGGCAAAACATTCGTTGCGAGGTGCTGGCTTCTGCCAGCTGCCCGGTTACAGGAACAATTGGCACCGCAACAACTATCAATGATTACCGGAGTGACCTTGGCGCTGCTTATCCAACTTATTATGGAAGCGGCAGGC
>JACMPR010000027.1 GCA_014377385.1 Ferruginibacter sp.
AGGATAAAATTGACCGGGAAATCAAGATTGAACCGAAGGACTGGATGCCGGATGCTTATCGTAAAACAAATACAAGGCAGATAAGTCAGCATGCGCACAGCGAAATCGTTGGCATGCTACCCGAAGGCAACTGGATCAGCCGTGCCCCGTCGCTTAAAAGAAAAGCGATATTAATCGCCAAAGTACAGGATGAGGCTGGTCACGGATTGTATTTATATGCTGCGGCGGAAACCCTGGGTACCAGCAGGGAACAAATGATAGATGACCTATTAATTGGCAAAGCTAAGTATTCTTCTATTTTTAATTATCCCACGTTAACATGGGCAGATATGGGTGCCGTTGGATGGCTCGTTGATGGCGCTGCTATATTGAACCAGGTTATGCTTTGCCGTACTTCTTATGGCCCGTACTCAAGGGCGAATGTGCGCATTTGCAAGGAAGAAAGTTTTCACCAGCGCCAGGGTTTTGAAACATTGCTGGTGTTAAGCAAAGGAACATCCGAACAAAAAGCCATGTGCCAGGATGCGATCAACCGTTGGTGGTGGCCAAGTCTTATGATGTTTGGGCCAAAGGATAGCGAAAGCACCAACAGTGACCAAAGTATGAAATGGAAAATAAAAAGAAAAACCAACGACGAATTACGCCAGCAGTTTATTGATATGATTGCAGAACAGGTAAAGTTATTGGGCATGACACTTCCGGATACTGATTTGAAATGGAATGCAGCCACAAATCATTATGATTTTGGAGAAATAAACTGGGATGAATTCTGGAATGTGGTAAAAGGAAATGGTGCCTGCAACAAACAAAGATTAGAAGCCCGGTGCAAAGCACATGAAGAAGGAAAATGGGTACGGGAGGCGGCGATGGCTTATGCCGAAAAAAAGGCGGGGAGAAAAAAGCAGGAAGCGGCGTAATGACAGGTTGAAAAGTTGATATGGTTAAATAGTTGATACAATCTTTTTCTAAGTTCACAATTTGTGATCTTAGAAAATATCAATCTTTCGAGGTTGATTTTATATTAACCCAGAGCGTGTTTCAGCGTTTAAGGTCACAGATTGTGACCTTAAAATGAGGAGGTACAGGGTAGTTACCAAATGCATTTACCGAACAGGGAGCTGCTATGTTATCAAGCGTTTTAAACAGTGAAAAAGCCATTCAGGTACATATTGCCATCATCCGCACTTTTGTATTGATAAGAAGATATACATTGAGTGATGAGCTTAGTAAGAAAATAAAGCAATTAGAAAAAAGTATAACAGCAATGTTAAAGAAGTATTCAAAGCACTCTATTTCTTTTTGACAGAAAACAGCAACAACAGGATCTGAAAAACAGGAACAGGATAGGTTTTAAACCAGGTTAAAAAAATTCTCATGAATATCACAACCAGGAAATTTTATTACGGCGATATCCCCGAAGAAAGTGCAGGTGGAGCAACTTCTGCAATCGTGAAAAGTAACGAGACCGCCTGGCCGCTTTGGGAAGTATTTATTCGCAGCAAGCAGGGGTTGGACCATAAACATGCAGGAAGCCTCCATGCTGCAGATGCCGCAATGGCCATCGAAAATGCGAGGGATGTTTACACCAGGAGGCAGGAAGGTGTAAGCCTCTGGGTGGTAGAAAGTAAATATATCCATGCTTCCAACCCTGACGATGCGGAAAGTTTTTATGAACCCGCGGCAGATAAGGTGTACAGGCATCCAAGTTTTTATGTTTTACCTGATGAGATTAAACATATGTAAAGAAGGGAAGCATGAAGTTGAAATATTTTTCAATCTGTTTTTATTACAAAAAAAGAAACCACTTAAAAAACAGCTGTATTTAGTACATCCTCAGCCGAATCAAAAAAAATTTAAGGAGAATCAGCTTTCTAACCTGATTCCCAATTCCAAAAAATGAATCAACAAATCAATTTTACGCTCTCTCTCGCAGATACAACCCTCATACTTGCTCAACGCAACAGCGAATGGTGTGCCCATGGACCAATTCTTGAACAGGATATTGCTATTACCAACATTAGCCTTGATTTGCTTGGGCAGGCAAGGAATTTTTACCAGCACGCAGCCCACCTCATCGGTTCACCCGCAACAGAGGATAGCCTTGCTTATTTAAGAACGGAGAGAGAATTTAAAAACTTACTGATAACAGAACTTCCAAACGGAGACTGGGCACAAACCATTCTTCGCCAGTTTTTTTTTAGCGTTTATCAATCGCTGTTATATACTCAATTATTACAAAGTAAAGACGAGCAATTGGCTGCCATCGCAGAGAAATCTTTGAAAGAAATTACCTATCATATAAAATGGAGCAGCGATTGGGTGATCCGTTTAGGTGATGGCACAGCAGAAAGCCAGCAGCGGATGTACAAAGCCATTGAATATTTATGGATGTACACAGGCGAATTTTTTATACCAGCGGATTATGAAACGACTGACCTTTCAGCTATGGAAAGGGAATGGTCATTAAAAGTAAAAGACGTTTTTGAAGAGGCGGGATTAATCATGCCCGAAAAGATTTTTATGCAGCAGGGCGGAAAAACCGGTAACCATACGGAACACCTGGGATTCATACTGGCGGAAATGCAATCACTGCAAAGAACCTATCCCGGCGCCCAATGGTAAATTAAAGGCTGCATTTTATTTTGTCACATTCTCGTTTAAGCTCCCGTTTATGGCCACTCCCGAAAAGCAGGAAATATTGTCGTTACTAAAGGAAGTCTGCGACCCGGAAGTACCGGTACTTACAATTCTCGACCTGGGTATAGTTCGGGATGTAAAAATAAACGGCGATGAGGTGGAGGTTATCATCACACCAACTTACTCCGGCTGCCCGGCCATGGATGCGATCAGCATTGATATCAGGTTAAAATTAATTGAGCACGGTTATAAAAATGTAAAGATTAGTTTCACGCTTTCTCCGGCCTGGACCACCGATTGGATGTCGGAAGAGGGAAAAAGAAAATTAGAAGCATACGGCATTGCGGCTCCGCACCGCTCTGACACTCTTCGCCGGGACGAACGGATTGCATGCCCTCAATGTCATTCCAATGACACAAAGCTATTAAGCCAGTTTGGCTCTACTGCCTGCAAAGCTTTGTATCAGTGCAACGAATGCAAAGAACCTTTTGATTATTTTAAGTGTCACTAACAATTAAATTTCTATTGGCCGCTAACCTGTGACAGCATAATTAAAATTCCTACCTTTAGCCATTCTGTTATATAATTATGGACATCACAATTTATTTTGAAGAAGCAGCACAGGTTTCCGTGGCATTTATAATTGGTGCTGTCATTGGTTTGGAACGCGAATTCAGGAGCAAACCTGCAGGTTTCAGAACAATGATATTGATATGCGTTGGTTCCTGTTTATATACCATCCTTTCCAGGGAAGCTTCCAATGCTTCTTCTGACAGGATTGCCAGCAATATTGTTACCGGTATTGGTTTTATTGGTGCAGGCGTAATTTTTAAAGAAGGCATCACCGTAAACGGACTCACAACTGCTGCCCTTATATGGATAACGGCTGCTTTAGGAATGGCGATCGGTTATCACAACTACCCTTTGGCGATAGTTGTCTCCATCATGGTGGTCATTGTTTTATTTATCCTGGAACCGGTACAGCGTTATATAAATCGCTTACATCGCGTAAAAGATTATAAAATACGTACCATTGAATTGGGCAAAGATTTCAAAAAAGAATTAGAAATTTTTTTTAATTCCCACGATCTTACTTACCGGTGCATGAAAACTATAAAAGACAATAACGATGCTGTATATCTTTACCGCATCAGCTCGCCCGATAGAAATTATGATTCTGTGAACCAATTTCTGTTGATTCACAAAGAAGTAAAGAGTTTTGAAGTGTAAAATGGCAACTAACTTTCATCTGGATCTAATTTGACCAGCATTTTTTTAACCCGGGATAAATTTTGATCATGCCTCCTGTTTTATTTGAAATAAAAAATAATATTGCGTTTGTAACGCTTAACCGACCGGAAAAATTTAATTCTTTTAACCGGGAGATGGCCTTACTGTTGCAAAAACATTTAGATGAATGTGCCGCTGACCAGGACGTTCGATGCGTTTTTATAACCGGTGAAGGCAAGGCGTTTTCCGCCGGACAGGATCTTAGTGAATTAACAGGTGATGAACCAATGGGAATTGACCGCATTTTATCAGAACATTACAACCCCGTCATTACAAAAATCAGGAATTTGCCTAAACCGGTTGTTGCAGCGGTTAATGGCGTAGCCGCAGGTGCCGGTGCTAATATTGCGTTGTGTTGTGATGTGGTTCTCGCTGCGCAATCAGCCTCGTTCATCCAGGCATTCAGCAAAATAGGTCTGATACCGGATAGTGGTGGTACCTTTTTTTTACCAAGGCTTATCGGTTGGCAAAAAGCAAGCGCAATGATGATGCTGGCAGATAAAATACCGGCAGCAGAAGCAGAAAGAATTGGAATGATATATAAAGTTTTTTCGGATGAAAATTTTTTGGAAGAATGCACAAAGATTGCCGGTACGCTGGCTCAGCTACCAACTGAAGGACTAGCTTTAACAAAGCAAGCCCTGAATCATTCCCTCGATAGCTCGTTAGAAGCACAATTATTAAAAGAAGATGAATTGCAGCGAAAAGCTGCTGATACTTACGATTACAATGAAGGTGTTCAGGCTTTTTTAGAAAAAAGGAAGCCGGTGTTTAAAGGAAAATAAAAATGGAAGTAATTAATATCCAATGAAGTTCTTCAATTGAAAAGTTCTTTCATGGTTTATTATAAAAAATTATCAAATTATAAAATGAACCTAACTCCACTGGCTGTTGTAACCCACATGATGCAGCACGATCTTTTCAGCCAATGGCTCGGTATTGAAGTACTGGATGTAAAGGAAGGCTATAGTAAAATAAAAATGAGCGTTCGAAGTGAAATGATTAATGGCTTTGGAATAGTTCATGGCGGCATAGCATTTTCTCTTGCCGACAGTGCCTTTGCATTTGCCTGTAATAACAGGAATGTTTTATCAGTTGCATTGGATACTTCCATCAACTTTACAAAACCGGTTCATGTGGGTGACCTGTTAACTGCTGAGGCAAAGGAATTGCATAATGGCAGATCAACGGGATTGTATCACATCAGCATTACAAATCAACATGATCATGTTGTTGCCTTGTTTAAAGGAACCTGTTTTCGTACAAACAAACAATTAATTCACGATAAGTAATCATGTTATTTGACCAATAAAAAGTCATGCACGGTTTTCAGTTCCATTTTATTTTTTACTGTTAAGAATTTGCGTAAAACCATGGGCTGGCATCTTGATGTATAACGATAATCATAAAGACATTTCACCATGATCTATAAATTCAAAAACCATATTCCTGTTATACACGAATCGGCTTTTATTCATCCACTGGCGGCTGTTACCGGAAATGTAATAATAGGAAAAAATGTGTACGTTGGTCCGGGTGCGGCTATCCGCGGCGATTGGGGGAAGATCATTATTGAAGATGGCTGTAACATCCAGGAAAACTGTACCATTCACATGTTCCCCGGCGTAACTGTTCTATTAAAAGAAGGAGCGCATATCGGCCATGGCGCCGTCATACACGGCGCTACTATCGGAAAAAACTGCCTCGTAGGAATGAACGCAGTTATCATGGACAACGTAATGCTGGGAGATGAATCTGTAGTAGGTGCCTTGAGCTTTATTAAAGCCGACTCGGTTTTTGAAAGCAGGAGCCTCATCGTTGGTAATCCTGCAAAAAAAATAAAAGATGTTACTAAAGAAATGATTTCATGGAAAACCGCAGGCACAAATTTATACCAACAATTGCCTGCAGATATGTTTGAAGGATGGGAAGCCTGTGAACCGCTGAGATCTTTGCCAACAGGGGAACTAAATCAAGTTCCAACATATAAAACATGGAATGAGACAAAAAGTGAGGGCAATAAAATATAAGATTTCAACAGGCCGTTGTTGCCAATTTGGTATTAGGATGGATACTACTTCCGGTCATCTTTCCAAATAAGTTTTTCATCCTTACGCTTTTCATTAAAATCTGTAATACTCCCATCGCCCCTGCCTGTAAAGCCCCCATCCGGATGGCCGATCAGTACACAGTTGCTGTCATACAGATCAGTAAAAAAATCGCAGCAGGGTGCTGTGAGATAATAAACCGTTTTGGATTTGTATGTATAACTATATAGCTGTCGTGGGGGATTTTGCTTTTCCTCTGCCTGGTATTGTACAATCATTTTACGCACACAAGCTGGCAAATCCTGCCCGTTACCGTTATTTTTTGTTTGCCCGTCTGCAGCAACCGATGGCTGGCTCCTATTCTTTGATGAACTGCAGTTTGATATTCCACCACCAATCATAAGGATCAACAAGAATGTTTTCATCTGCGTAAATATTTTAGTGTTGTTTGATGGTCTTTAGTCCGTTTTTTTTAAAATCGAAAGTTTACTTTTCCTGTTCACGCTTCTACACTTTACACTGCAACTATCGTGCTTTATTAATGTTCACAAAAATAATGGATAAAAATTACAGAACTTTGCAGGGATGGAAAGATCAAACTTTGTTGACCAGATAAAAATATTTGCACGCAGCGGGCATGGCGGAGCAGGCAGTAAGCATTTTATGCGCAATAAATTAACCGCCATGGGTGGACCTGATGGCGGCGATGGTGGACGCGGCGCCCATATTATTTTAAAGGGAAATACCCAGCTGTGGACATTGCTGCACCTGCGTTATTTTAAAAACGTATTGGCAGAAAACGGGCAGAATGGTAGTGGAAATAATTCAAGCGGCCGTAGTGGAAAAGATATCATCATAGAAGTACCGTTGGGCACCATCGCTATTAATGAAGAAACCGGGGAAAAAGAGGCGGAAATACTGGAAGATGGACAGGAAGTTATTTTAATGAAAGGTGGTCGCGGCGGACTGGGCAATGCCAATTTTGCAACCCCTACCAACCAGGCGCCGGAACATGCACAACCAGGTGAAGAAGGTGTGGAAGGTATCAGGAAATTAGAACTAAAAATATTGGCTGATGTTGGCCTCGTTGGTTTTCCACATGCCGGTAAGTCAACCTTACTGCCAAGTATAACCGCTGCTAAACCCAAGATTGCTGACTACGCTTTTACAACACTGGTGCCGCAGCTGGGTATGGTTGAATACCGCGACTCAAAAAGCTTTTGCGTTGCCGATCTTCCCGGCATCATTGAAGGTGCCGCGGAAGGAAAAGGGCTCGGGCACCGGTTCCTGCGCCACATCGAAAGGAATTCCATTTTACTTTTCCTGATTCCTGCTGACAGTAAGGATCACAAACAGGAATTTGAAATATTAAAAAATGAGCTGGAGCAATACAATCCTGATATGCTTCAAAAAGATTTTGTTATCGCAATAAGCAAATCTGATATGCTGGATGACGAACTACGGGAAGCCATAAAAGAAGAACTCCCTAAAAATATACCGCACGTATTTATTTCATCTGTTACAGGTTATAACCTCCCGGTATTGAAAGACATGTTGTGGAATTCATTGAATACGGCTAAAGTTTAATTTAAAAAATAACACCAGCACATAGAAATTTACTTTCATATTGTATTTACCGAAAGTGGAAACAATGAACGATCAACAATTATTTTTGCACAAGAAATGAGAAAAGTTTTATCCCCCGTATTTTTAAAGAAATATTTTTACACCTCACTTTATTTATCGTTTGTTGTAACGATGTATGGTTGTCCCTACAGCTCTCCTTATAAAATAGATAGCGAGCCTTCTGTTTTGATTGAAGAAAGTTTCATTGGAAAATGGGCCACCATCACCTCAAACAGTGCAGGCAACCGGGCACCGGTTAAGATGATCGTAAGCAAAAGAAATGAGTATGAATATGACCTGAGTTTTACAGGAAACATCAATGACCTGAAATATTACAATATTGTGAAAGACGATACGCTGAAAGCAACCGCATTCATCAGTGATGTAGACTCCCGCCGTTTTCTCAATATTTATATAAAAGGACAATCATACATTGCAGAATTTATTCAAAAGAATGAAAAAGTTACGCTTCTTCCGCTGTGCGAACATTTCACAGTAAAAATGATCAAAAGTAACGCGGAACTAAAACAGGCGCTTGAGTTACATTACAAGACCAGGTTGTACCCGTTGTACGATGATGAATTTTGCCTAAGGGAAATGTCGAGGGTAAATTAATTTTAGTAGTGCTTCCGGTTTTCTGTATGTCAATCTCCCGGGGAACTCACTCATTCAGAAAAAATAAATTATGAACAGAAAATTTATCTTTTTCATTAATCCCATTTCAGGCACAAAAAGTAAGGCTGCACTAAAACCCCTTATTGAAAAAAAGATGAGGGAAGAAAATTTCCCTTACCAGTTCTTTGATACCAGGAAAGATGACACTTATCATTTTCTTCCATCACTCATTATTGAAGAAAAGATAACAGATGTGATTATATGCGGAGGCGATGGAACGGTGAACCAGGTTGCTGCAGTACTCATTAACACAAATATAAATATCGGTATCATACCCATGGGGTCGGGCAACGGGCTGGCTTTCGCTGCAGGCATTCCAAAGGATCCGGCAAAGGCATTACACATTATTATTCATGGAAAAGCATCTTTTATAGACAGCTTTTATATTAACGAGCGATTTAGCTGTATGCTGTGCGGTATCGGATTTGATGCGCAGGTAGCACATGATTTTTCGAAACAAAAAAGCCGTGGGCTTTCTACATACATAAAACAGACAATCAGGAATTTTTTTAAAGCGCCTGTTTATCCTTTTATCATTAATGTAAACGATATGCAGATGAAAACGGAGGCCTTTTTTATCAGCATTGCCAACAGTAACCAATTTGGCAATCATGTTACCATTGCACCAAAAGCCAGTCTGAATGATGGTTTACTGGATATCGTTATTGTAAATAAAATGAGTAAACTAAATATGGTTTATTCCCTGCTTCGCCAGGTGAG
>JACMPR010000253.1 GCA_014377385.1 Ferruginibacter sp.
CCAACCAGTAATAGAAGTTTCTGCATAAAACAAATTTATCCTTTATCGAATTTACTTAAAATAATGGGGCTGGAGTAATATGTACGTCGAAATACCGGGTATGTTGCTGCCGTAAAAAATCCGGAACTAACAGGCGGGATGAAATTAACCGGATTGATGTTTTTGATATTTGAAATTTTGGTACCTGCATTAAGCCCATATTATACAAGGGATCATTTACCCTTCTTGCCTGATTCAAAATAATCTTCCCTACTTTTCTTTTGGACAAGCCGTGGTATCGCCCACGCTTTTAAAGAACGTGATTTATTGTCCGATAGCTCAAACGCTTTAGTCGCATTCAAATCAATACCCAGCCTGAAATGCTCCATCTGCAAAAAAATTATAAGGGCATGGATTTGGTTTCCTATTTACTGTCATAAGCCCACTTCACCAGCGTAGCGCCCCAGGTAAACCCTCCGCCAAAAGCAGCCAGCACAATATTATCTGCTTTGTGTAATTTTTTCTCCCATTCCCACAAACACAGTGGGATGGTTGCAGCTGTGGTGTTGCCATATTTCTGTATGTTGATCATCACTTTTTCTTTAGGCAAATTCATGCGGTTCGCAGTGGCGTCAATAATCCTGAGATTTGCCTGGTGTGGTACCAGCCATGCAATATCCTCGGCGGTGAGGTTGTTTCTTTTCATCAGTTCGTAACTAACATCTGCCATCCCCTTCACCGCAAATTTAAAAACGGCCTGACCTTCCTGGTACACGTAATGTTCTTTCGCAAGTACGGTTTCTAAGCTGGATGGCTTCACGGATCCGCCTGCTTTAATGTGCAGGAACTGCCGGCCGCTGCCATCGCTTCTTAAAAGACTGTCGAGCACACCGTTGCTTTCCTCTGTTGGTTCCAGCAGCACCGCTCCTGCACCATCACCAAAAATAATACAGGTGGCCCGATCGCTGTAATCAATGATGCTACTCATTTTATCAACGCCCACAACGATAACTTTTTTATATCTCCCGCTTTCAATAAAAGCAGCACCTGTTGTTAATGCGTATAAAAAACCGGAACAGGCAGCGCCAATATCAAAACTAAAAGCATTGGTCATGCCCGCTTTATCACAAATGATATTTCCTGTAGCAGGAAAAACCATATCGGGTGTAACTGTTGCACAAATCAGGCAATCTATGTCAGCAGGATCAATGCCTTTTTTTGTGCAAAGCTCTTTAACCGCTTCTACAGCCATATCACTACTCCCCAGGCCTTCACCCTTCAATATCCTCCGCTCCTCCACACCGGTGCGGGTCTTGATCCACTCATCCGTTGTATCAACCATTGTCTCAAGGATCTTATTAGTGAGCCTGAATTCCGGGACATATCCACCAACACCGGTAATCGCAGCAGTGAGTTTTTGCATGAATAAACGTTTTTGATAATTTGTGTGGGTTATTGAGGATTCAAAAATAGCGGAAAAAAGTTATCTGTTTTTTTTCGGTTAATACCTAATAAAATTTCCTTATTTTCGCTACTGATAGAACAGGAAAATATGTATGCTTATTTGCAGGGAAAATTCACTTATAAAAGTCCGGCCCAGGTTTCTTTAGACGTTCATGGGATAGGGTACGAAGTCAATATCAGTTTAAATACCTTCAGTGCGATTCAACATTTGAATGAGGGCAAATTATTTATTCACCTGCAGGTAAAGGAAGATGCGCATACCTTATTTGGGTTTTTTGAGAAGGAAGAAAAGGAAATCTTCCTTTTATTGATTGGCGTTTCGGGGGTCGGTGCAGCTACTGCCCGCATGATGCTGTCCTCTATCAGGCCCGATGAAGTTAACAGGGCCATCATGCAGGGTAATGTGCGGTTGCTTGAAAGCGTAAAAGGAATAGGCAAAAAGACAGCCGAAAGATTGGTGCTGGAATTGAAAGATAAAATAAATAAGCAGGCTATTTCAGGAGGAAATGTATATTTGGCGGGCAATACATTAGAACACGATGCGTTAACTGCTTTAACGGCACTCGGTATTTCAAGGGTACAGGCAGAGCAATCAATTCAAAAAATAATCCGTTCAGAACCTGATATTAAACAATTAGAAGAATTAATTAAAAAAGCATTAAAAGCAATTTGAGAAAATACTACATTAACTGACTTACTGAATGTTGCTTATTAAAAATTCTATTCTAACAATATCGGGTTATTGTATTTTCTCAATACTCCTTATTACAGGCACTGTATTTACATCGAAGGCACAAGATGCCCCGGACACCAACGGCTTGCATTACCCAATACAGGACAGGCGCGCTGATAATCTTTCTGCTCAAAACAACAATCCTTATAATCTTAATGATCCTTCCAATATACGGGATTCTGTGGTGTTTGATCCCATCACCCGGCATTACACCATTTATGAAAAAATCGGAAACCGCTATTTCAGAACACCAACCACCTACACATTTGAAGAATACTGGCAATACCAAAACAAGAAAGCTGAGGTAAAATATTTCCAGGACAGGGCGAATACTACCAGCATATTAAACCGTGGACAACTTTTAAAGCCTAAGCTCCGGCTAACTGATAATCTTTTTAACCGCTTGTTTGGAAATGGAAAGATAGACATCAGTCCGCAGGGAAATGTTGACATCACCGCCGGTTACCAGGGGCAAAAAATCGATAACCCCACTTTACCCGAGAGAGCCCGGAAAAATGGCGGACTTGATTTTAATATGAATGCGCAACTTAATGTAAATGCAAGCATCGGCGACAAATTAAAATTTCCCATCAACTACAACACCCAGGCAACCTTTGACCTGGATAACCAACTTAAACTTGATTACACCGGGAAAGACGACGAGATACTGAAACGTTTTGAAGCAGGTAACGTATCCTTCCCGTCACGTGGCACCCTGATACCAGGCGCCCAACAGCTTTTCGGGCTTAAAACCCAATTGCAATTTGGTAAGCTCTACATCACGGGCGTATTGGCAAACCAGAAATCTCAAAGGCAAAGCGTAAACCTGCAGGGCGGTGCAGCCTCTCAACCTTTTGAGATCAAAGCAGATGAGTATGAAGAGAACCGCCATTTTCTGGTAGGCCAGTATTTTAAAAACAATTACAATAAAGTGATGGCAAACCTGCCGGCCATTACAAGCCCCGTTCAAATTTTAAGAATGGAGGTATGGGTTACCAATAAGAACGGTACCACAACCGAAACAAGGGACATCGTTGGCCTGGCAGATTTGGGTGAAACACATCCGTTCCTCCAACTGCCATTTGTAAATGTATTGAGTGGGAGTGAACTACCGAATAACAGAACCAATGACTTGTATGATAAAGTGCTGGGTACATCGAATGCCCGAAATTCGGCACAGGTGTTTGCTAATTTAACTACAACCCTGGGCTTGAGCCCGGTTCAGGATTTTGAAAAAACCTTTGCCCGAAAGCTTGATTCAACCCAATACATGTACAATTCACAGGTAGGTTCACTTTCGTTGAGCCAACCTTTGCAAACAGATGAGGTGTTAGGTGTTGCGTATCAATATTCTTACAATGGAAAGATCTTCCAGGTAGGTGAGTTTTCCCAGGATGTTCCCCCGGATTCAACTTCGGCAACACAGGCGGTGCTATTCCTTAAATTATTAAAAGCAACTTCGCAACGTACCGCATTGCCGATATGGAACCTGATGTTGAAAAACGTTTACACCATTGGGTATGGGGTACTATCTCCAACAGATTTTAAACTGAATGTATTGTACCAGGAACCAGGTCTCGGCGAAAAACGTTATGTTCCTTATGGAAATAAAAACCAGGGTGCACCTATCATTTCCCTGATAAACCTCGACAGGCTCAACAGCCAGCTGGATCCGCAACCGGATGGTGTATTTGATTACGTAGAAGGCTTTACCGTGAACTCACAATACAGCCGCATTATGTTCCCGGTATTGCAGCCATTTGGCCGTGATCTGGCATTTTCTATTTACACCGATACCACATTATCAACTATCAAGGACACGTTGTACTATGCTTTGTACGATTCCATCAAAGCCGTGGCACAGCAATACCCAAATCTTAACAGGTTCCTGTTAAAAGGTACCGCCAAAACATCGGGATCTTCTGATATCAGCATTGGTTATAACATTCCCAAAGGGTCCGTTACCGTTAGTGCCGGAGGGCGTACCTTACAGGAAGGGGTAGACTATGACATCAATTATGATCTTGGTACTATTAAAATGACCAACCAGGCCATTTTAAATGCTGGTTTGCCGGTTCAGGTAAATTTTGAGAACAATGCTTCCTTTGGTTTGCAGCAAAGAAATTACCTCGGATTGAGAATGGACTACCAGTTAAAAAATACTGCTAAAGAACAATTGTCCATCGGTGGTACAGTAGTAAGGCTGGGAGAAAGACCCTTTTTTACAAAAGTAAATTACAATGAAGATCCAATCCGTAATACCATGTATGGGTTGGATGTGAATTATAAAAAAGACCTTCCCAGGCTTACAAAAATATTGGATAAGCTTCCGTTTTATTCTACTACAGCTCCTTCCACCATTAATGTATACGGAGAAGGAGCACTTCTTAAACCTGGTCATGCCCCGCAGATTGGTAGAGGCAAGAATGGCCTTGTTTACATAGATGATTTTGAAGGCAGCAAGTCAGGTATTGATCTCCGCTTTCCGGTGATTAGCTGGTCACTGGCGTCTGTGCCAAAAGGCGCCACTATCCAGGGAGGATCTTCGTTGCTGTTTCCGGAAGCCGATTCAAGTAATAATATCGCTTATGGAAAAAACCGTGCAAAGATTGCGTGGTACCAGATAGAACAAACGCTTCAACAGATTGACGGGCAAAACAATCCTATTTCTGACCGGAACCTGTTAAGTGACCCCCGTGTAAGACAGGTGTATCAAAAAGAAATATTTCCGCAAAGGACCACAGGTTTTGGCGAGAGCCAGCTTGTAACTTTTGACCTTGCTTATTACCCGCAGGATAAGGGGCCCTATAATTACGATGCGGTTAATGTAACGGCAGACGGAAAGTTAACGAATCCGGCATCCCGGTTTGGCGGCCTGATGCGCAGCATTGATCAAAGTGATTTTGAAACTGCCAATATTGAATTTATTGAATTCTGGATGCAGGATCCTTACATAGTTTCTCCGCAAAATCCAAATCCGGATCCCAATGATAATGGCGGTAAGTTATATTTCAACCTCGGGAATGTTTCCGAAGACGTACTAAAGGATGGTGCCAGGTTTTACGAGAATGGATTAAATACGCCCAATGTTCCTTCACCGGAGTATGAAACTAACTGGGGAAGAGTACCCCAAAATGCCACACAGGTAACCAGTTCCTTCAATAATGCGCCGGAAGACAGGTTGTACCAGGACGTTGGTTTTGATGGGTTAAGTGATAGCGGCGAAGTAAGAAAAAGAAGTGCTTACCTGCAACAACTCTCTGCTATTTTCGGTGCCGGGTCTCAGGCCTTTTTAAAGGCACAGGCAGATCCTTCCAGTGATAATTTTAAAAATTACCGGGACGCCGGATTTGGGGGTTCCGACGGAATACTGGCCCGATATAAAAATTACAACAATCCACAGGGCAATTCTGCTATTTCCGATGGAAGCCAATTTACCAATGCCGCAACATTATATCCTGATGCAGAGGATGTGAACAGGGATGGAACAATGAATGAAACTGAAGAATATTTTCAATACGTGGTGGATATAAAAAAGACCGATGATCCGCAGATGCAGATTGGTACAAATTATATCGTTGATAAAAAAATAGTGCCCATTAATTACGTAAACGGCACCAACGGCAATGAAACCTGGTACCAGTTCAGGATACCGATCGGGAATTATGATAAAAAGATAGGACAGATACCAGATTTTAAGTCGATCAGGTTTATGAGGATGTTTACCACCGCTTTTGATGACAGCATTGTCATGCGTTTTGGATTGCTGCAGCTTACCAGGAATATCTGGCGTAAATTCCAGTACAAGATCGACACGACCACCACCAATTTAAATCCTGCTACCAATACTAACTTTAATGTAGAAGCAGTTAGCATCGAAGAAAATGATAAGCGTGTTCCTTTGCCTTACCGCACGCCCACAGAGATACAAAGAGTTCAGACATTGAGTAACAACGGCGTTAACCTGTTGCAGAATGAGCAGGCGATGAGCCTGGTGTTTTGTAACCTGGCACAAAAAGATGCCAAAGGCGTATTTCAAACATTTGCCAACAGGGATCTCAGGCAGTTTAGAAAATTGTCAATGTTCATTCACGCCGAGGATGCAACAGTCAGTGGCACGAGCAATCCAAGAGGAACCGTCAGGGATAAGGACCTTACTGCTGTTGTGCGGTTGGGAACAGATTTTACCAGTAATTATTATGAGATCAGGATACCACTTTTGTTAACGGGTATTCCGAATACCTTGCAACCAGATACTAATGCATACAACGATACCTTATGGAATAAATTAAACTCACTTGACCTGGATCTCCTCACGCTTACCAGGATCAAACAAGCAAGAAATTTATCTTCCAATTCTCTTTCACAGATATTCAGCCAGCTTCAGTCTAACGGTCAGCTATACTCGGTAATGGGTAACCCCAACCTGGGGGAGATCAGGGGTATATTGTTGGGTGTGGAAAATTCAAACTCAGCCGTAGCGGGTGGTGCCTGCGGCCAGATTTGGGTTAATGAATTAAGGCTTTCTTCCATTGATGAAAAGGGTGGATGGGCTGCATTAGGCAGGGTAGATGTTAACCTCGCCGACCTCGGAACACTTTCTCTTTCCGCCAATACACATTCAAATGGATTTGGCACGCTCGAACAAAGAGCCAACGACCGTTACAGGGATGATTTTCTACAATTTGATATCGCTGCAAACCTGGAACTCGGTAAATTATTACCAAAGAAAATCGGAATGTCTGTACCAGTTTTCGCCAGCTATTCTCAAACAGTTAGTACCCCGGAATATGATCCATATGACCTGGATATAAAATTAAAGGATAAACTAAAATCCGCTGACCCCTCGCAAAAAGATTCTATTAAAAAGGATGCCGTTGATTTCACGTCTGTCAAAACCTTGAATTTTACCAACGTGAGAAAAAATAAAACAAATGGTAAGAAACCAAAAATTTATGATATCGAAAATGTAGACGTAAGCTATTCTTATATCCAGACAAAAAATCACAACCCGCTGATCGAAAATAACGAAGTTACACGTCACCGTGGTGCACTTGGATACAACTACGCGCCGCAGCCAAAATACATAGAGCCATTTAAGAAATTATTTAGAAAGAATAAAACGCATTGGTTCGATCTCGTAAAAGATTTTAATTTCAATTACTTGCCATCGCAGTTGAGCTTCCGTGCTGATGTAAGCAGGCAGTTCGGTGCAATCAGGCCAAGAAGTGTGGGTGTATCCAAATATGCCATACCCGAAACCTATGATAAGTATTTTACTTTCCAGCGGGACTATATCATGAGATGGAATTTTACCCGGTCGTTAAACCTGGATTTTTCTGCCACCAATAATTCAAGGATTGATGAACCTGCGGGGCGGTTGGATACAAAAGAGAAGAAAGATACGGTATGGAGAAACCTCGTAAAAGGTGGAAGAAATACGCTTTATTATCAGACGGCTAATTTCTCATACACGGTTCCTACGAACAAACTCCCCTTACTCGACTGGACAACGGTTAACATCAAGTACCAGGCAACCTACAGGTGGATCGGTGCCTCAAGGCTGGCAGTTAACCTGGGTAACTTCCTGGAGAACGGCCAGCAGAAAGAAGCTACCGCACAATTTGACTTCACCAGGCTTTACCAGAAATCAAAATGGTTGCGCCAGCTTGACCTGCCTTCTAATAAAGCAGATAAAGAAAAATGGAAGAATAGGGTGAAGATTGTTAGAGACTCTGTTACTACAAAGTCAGGTAAAAGAATTTTGCAAAAAAGAAGGATTGTAGATAAATCCGCGGTGCCCTATATTGGTACCACGGCCAGGATCGTTGGTAAAATTCTTACAAGTATTAAACAGGTGAATTTTTCTGTGGCTGAAGTAGGTAATACAAGATTGCCAGGCTACACGGATAGCACAAAATTACTCGGACAAAACTTTAGCAGCCGGGCGCCCGGTTTCGATTTTATTTTAGGTAAACAACCTGATACAAACTGGCTCAACCGAAAAGCTCAGCAGGGATTGATCACAAGGGACACAACTTTCAATTCTGTTTTTCAGCAAAATTTTGACCAGCGTATCACACTATCAGCGCAGCTGGAACCAATAAGAGACCTGGCGATAACGGTCAACGTAAGCAAAACTTTCAGTAAAAACTATAGCGAGACATTCAGGTTTGTCGATACCTCGGGTACAGGCCTCAATCCTAAATTTAATCACCTTAACCCTTACGCCGGTGGTGGATTTGATGTGTCTTATATCGCCTTTAAAACATTGTTTGGGAAATTCGATCCGAACCGCGTTTCCACTACATTCAAGACCTTTGAAAACAACAGGAAGATATTATCGACCAGGCTTGGCAAGGCAAATCCCTACACCAACAACAGGCAGTTGGGCGAATACTATTATGGCTACGGAAAGTATTCGGTGGATGTGTTGATACCTTCTTTTATTGCGGCGTATACAGGACAGGATCCAAACAGTGTATCTCTTATCAAACAAAATAACGACAAAGTAAAATCGAATCCATTTAAAAGTATTCTGCCAAAGCCAAACTGGAAGATTGATTACAATGGACTGACTAAAGTGAAGGGCTTAGAGAAAATATTTACCAGCTTCACGCTTTCCCATGGCTACAATGGCAATCTCTCTATGAACGGTTTTACTTCAGCATTGCTGTACCAGGATGTATCAAGATTTGGTTATCCGTCATTCTATGATTCATTGTCTAATGCGTTTACGCCATATTACCTCGTACCTAACGTTACCATCCAGGAGCAGTTTTCACCGTTGATAGGTTTTGATGCTACCCTGGTTAACCAGGTTCAGGGTAAGTTTGAATATTCAAAATCAAGGCAGCTCAGTTTAAGTCTTTACGATTACCAGCTTAGTGAAGTAAGAAGTACAGAATTTGTTATCGGTGCCGGTTATCGAAAAAGAGGGCTGAAATTTCCATTTACTTTACCCAAATTTTTGACGGGTGAAAAGCCAGGGAAAAAACTGGAAAATGAAATCAACTTCCGAATTGATTACAGGATCAGGGACAATGTGACTTCTAACAGCCGGCTTGACCAGGATAATAATTTTGCAACGGGTGGCAGCAGGGAGATCACCATTAGTCCAACGGTAGATTATTTCCTTAACAACCGCATTAATGTCAAACTTTATTACGACCGCAGGCGGGTGTTGCCTTATATATCATCCAGTGCACCAACAACGAATACAAGGGCAGGCGTACAGATAAGAATTTCATTGGCACCGTAAAAGACCATTTAAGAATTTCTAGGTACGACGGGAAATATTTGTCCAACGGCAAATAATTTCATTCACAGGTTTATATAACGAATAGCTTTTCTCACTGCCGGATATTAGAAGATATTTTAGGGTCAGGTGAAGTCCTTAAAGCTGTTCACACTGCACAATATTCCCATCAAATTTTACGTTAGCATGGCGCACCTGTCATCCTAAAACAGGCGGATCCCCGGTGCTTGTATTTCAACTATCCAATCTATGAGAAAGCGGCTGTTTATCACCGTGTTACTGGCAGTTTTCTTTTGGAGTCATTCCAAAACACAGGACGTGATAAAACAGGTTCCCTGTACAAATGAATTTATTCTGCACCAGGCCGATAGCCTTAAGCAGTTGTTTTCAAAAAATGGTTTTATTGTTGTAAAAGAAGCTACCATGACGATGGAAAGTGAATATGAAATGCCGGTGATTGTTCCATTAACACAGGGCAGCTGGTACCAGTTTGTGTTTATCGGTGATATTACGTCTAAGTTATATGAAGTAAGAATGTTCGACTGGAATGAACGACAAGTTGTTTATCAGAAAAATATGTGGGGCGATGTAGACGGAAACATCATCAGCTATTCCTACATACCACAGTCCACGGAATATCATATGATAAAACCCGTGCAGGTTAATAAGAAAAAGAAGAAGGGTTTATGTGGTTATGTGATGCTGTTAAAGCGGGTGAAGTAACCGTGACGGTATTTTTTTTCATTTGTATTTATTTCTATTCCTTGTTAAAATAATAAGTACCTGCCTGTTGCAGGCACGTGATCACCACGTCATTGATGCAAACATGTTCAGGGAGACTGGCACAGTAAAAAATGGTATCAGCAATATCTGCACCTGTCAGTGGCACATACCCGTCGTAAGCTGCATTTGATTTTTTTTCATCTCCCTTAAATCTTACCAGAGAAAATTCTGTTTCTACGGCGCCGGGGTTAATGCCGGTAACTTTAATTCTATGTTTCAACAGATCAATGCGCATTGATTTTGTTATTGCGTCCACCGCAAATTTACTGGCACAGTATATATTGCCATTTTCATACACTTCTTTGCCTGCGATTGAGCCTATATTAATTATATGCCCTTTTTTGTTTTCGATCATGAAGGGTAGTAAGGCTTTGCTTACATACAACAGGCCATCAACATTGGTATGCAACATGGTATCCCAGTCATCCAGGTCTGCATTTTCAAAACTGTCCTTGCCAAGCGCAAGACCAGCATTGTTGATCAGGATATCAATATTTTTCCATGCTGCCGGAAGATTATTAACGGAATTAAAAACCGCTTCTCTCTTTTGTACATCAAAACAGCACGTCTTTACCTGTACGTTATATTTTTGTTGGAGGTAAATTTGCAGTTCGTCCAGGCGATCCATTCTTCGGCCTGTAATCACCAAATCATAGTTTGCGGCTGCAAATTTTTCAGCACAGGCCTTTCCAATACCAGAGGTGGCACCCGTAATAAAAACAATTTTGTTCATGGCTGCAAGTTATATCATTTGATATTTTAAAAACGGGGAATCGATTGGCTAATAGGCAGGCCTGCAATTCAATAACCAGCATGTGGGAAACAGTGTATACTCCGCAAAAACTTTAATTTCTGCAGATTTAATAAACAAAAAAAAGGATGCAAAAATACTCAACGATATAATCAATTTCCCCTACCGCAACAAAACAACAAAACCTTTCTGGGTTTTCGTTTTACCTTTATAAGTTACCCCTTGTGCCATCCATACGAATGTACCCGGATCCTGGGGTTTTGCTTTATAAATCCCATTCCATCCTTTTTCTTTTTCAGATGTTTCATACACTAATTGGCCAAAACGGTTAAATATCCTGAAATAATTTAGCGATCTCATTCCCAGCAGGATTGGTTTTACAATATCATTTAATCCGTCTCCATTCGGTGTAAATGCAGTAGGCACATACATATCCGGATCAATAGTGTAAACAAGGATATTAACGCTGTCCGTTCCCTTGCAGCCGTGTGTATCTGTACCAATAACGTAGTAAGTGATATTGTCCTGTGGCGTGGCAGTTGGAGAGGCTACAGTGGTAGAGGATAACCAACCCGGCAAATTATCCGGCAACCAGTTCCACACATAATTAGTAGCCCCACTTCCAGGTAAAGACAATGGCTGGTCTTCCACGATGCTGGTGTCATTTCCTGCAAATACATGTAATTCCGGGATCACAAATATTTTTACATTATCTGTGATTGCTTTGCTGCAACCGAGGGTATCTGTTACCGTTACTGTATAGGTTATATCCGCCTGTGGTTGAATAACAAGTGGGTTTGCAATAGTTGGGTTATTTAAATAAGTAGCGGGGCTCCAGTTATACGAGCTGCCGCCAGCAGCGGATAGTTGTGCATTAAATCCTATGCAAACGGTGGCGTTCATGCCTGCATCAGCAGGAGGGTAGGGAGCAACTTTGATGGTGATGTCAGCTGTGTCTGAACAGGTACCGATGTTTCCAATCACCTGGTAGGTGATCGTTTGCAACGGAGTTGCCAGTGGATTCATGGCGGTGTCGCTGTTGAGGTAAATATTAGGTGTCCAGCTATAATGCAATGCATCGCCGGTAGTATGAAGCGTGTAACCTTCTGTTCTGCATATCGAGGTGTCCGGGCCTGCATCAATGATCGTTCTGGGTTTTACATTCACTTTCACAGAATCATCGCGGTAACAGCCATATATATCTGTCAGGCGTACATGATAAGTAGTAAACACTGCCGGCGTCGCAAAAGGATTGGGGATAACAGTATTATTTAGGTTGTAGTTGGGTGTCCATAAAACGGTTCCACCTCCTGTGGCATTTAACTGTACGCCATCCACGATGCATATCAGTGTATCATTTGTTACAGCCAATGCTGGTTTTGGCCTGACCAGTACATTCTGCGTAGCAGTTCGTTTTTTACTGCAGCCGGTTACGCCCACCGAAACCACATAATTGGTAGTAATGGTTGGGGAGGCTATGGGGTTTGCTATCAGGGGGTTGCTCAGACCGGTCGTGGGCGCCCATGAATAATTATCACCCCCGCTTGCAGATAAAGATGTGCTGGTTTGTCCGGCGCAGATATACAGCCCTGGTCCTGCGAGCGGAGCTGCAAGGGGCCTGACTGGTATGTTGATCGTTTTGGTTGCAATACAATGATTGCCCCACTTTGTTTGTAAAGTATATGTGGTGGTTATATTGGGGAAGGCTGCCGTAGTGTTGTTGTTTGGTGACAAAACGGAATTTGACGGGCTCCATTGCCAACTCAGATTTGTTGTATGGTTACTGCTTCCCGTTAGCACGAGGGTATCTTCCTGGCAAATCATTTGTGGGCTTGCGGCAATGGCATTCGTCAGATCAAAGGAGGGAACAAGTTTTACGGAATCGGTTTTCAGGCAACCTAACAGGTTGATCGTTGCGAAATAAGTAATTGGCACAGTTGGAAAAACAATCGGTGAAGCCGTGGCTGCCCCGATGATAGTGGACGCCGGTTGCCAGGTGAAAGTTCCGCCGCTGGTGCCCGTAGCCGTGAGTTGCAGGCTATCAAGGCCGCAATAAGTGCTATCAGGTGAAACAGTGATAGAGGGCAGTGGATTAATTACAATAGTTTTGGGAACGGTATCTACACAGCCTTTACTGTTTGTTACAATCAAAGAGGCCTGGTAGATACCTGCCGCCGGGTAACTGTATTGAGCTGTTTGTAAGTGACTGGTATCCCCGAGCGTAGATGTATTGCCAAAATTCCAGCTCCAGCTATCCACCACGCCAAAAGTAGTATTGGTGGTATCAGTAAACTGTACCGCCTGTCCGGCACAAAAGGGCGCATCGGCAACAAAGCCCGGAAAAAAACCAGGATATATGCCCATCCGGATCGTTTGGGAATCCGTACAGTTACCTCCTTTATTGATAATGAACTTTACATAATAGACGCCGGTGTCGGGATATACATAACTCGGGCTATTTGCGATAGACGTATCTGCCGTGGTGGATGGATCGCCAAAATCCCAAAATACATTATCAGCCCCCGTGCTGCTATGGTTAAACTGGATGTTGAATCCATCGCAGGTAGTAAAGCCGGGATCGGGATTGGCAACTGTAGGGATACAGGGCGAAACCCTTACCAGGAGGTCTTTTCTGTGGGTGGTGATCAATCTGCCGTTACGCCAGGCTTGCACACATACACAAACCACGTAATTGCCTGCCGCAGGTGCAATGCCGGAAATGATGCCTGTTTGAGTATTGATAGTGGCAAGATTGCCCAATGGTGTTGCAGCTGTGAAAGGACTGATATAATCAACAGAATTATATGGAGGTGGAAATGCGTCAATATAGGATGCATCGGTTGCCAGTCCGCCATCATAAGCATTACAGAATCCATATACCAGCGAATCAGCATCAACATCAGTCGCACTAAAATCCAAAGTGAATGGGGATTCAAAACAAATTACGGAGACAGGTAAACCGAATTGCGGGCAATTATCCGCCTCCAGTTCACCCTGTAATTGTAAAACGCCCGGAACGACACAGGTATACGTGGCACCGGTTTGAAAAACGTTTGCCATATTTACCTGCCTGCAACAGGTTTGATGAGCGACCGTGTACCCGTTGTTGTTATCGGGAAGCTCAACATTCAGTGAATAGGTTGCATACGTGTACATTAAACTTGGCTGGTTGGTAAGGCACGGAGAACCTATTATGGGTACTGGTACAATACCAGGTGGATTGTTTTGCATCAACCTCCACATAAGGTTTGGTTCCGGGCCAGGAAGTTTCTGGTTATTGTCATTATCAAAAATACCTACCACGTAACTAGGTGCAAGGCCCGCCACGCTGGGACCGGTAGCATCGCCTTTTAAAAGCAACAGGATGATCTTATAAATTTTTGTGTTCGGCAAACTCCCCGGGCCCACAATTTCATACCTCAGTTCACCACCGATGATGTGTGCGGCAAAGCTGCCGGAAAGCACCATCGATAATAAAAGCGAAAGTAAAATTTTTTTCATCCTGTATGTAAAGGTCGACTATAAATATAAGTCAAAACGATGATCTTCCGGAAAGAGTCGCCCGGCCGAGACTGCTTACGGCGAAGATAGCAACGCCGTTCTTGCAGGGAACCAGGGCTTATTTCAAACGCTGCCATTTGCAGTTGAAAAAGCCATCTGCTTACATTTCAATAATAAGTATGCTGTGTAGCCCTAAAACGATTTCACGAAACTCATTCGAAATACTATCTTATCAAAACCACATATCCCTTCCTCGATATTTTCTTGTTTCTGAAATCAGTACCTTCTGCATAATATATGTAAGTACCGGCAGCCTGATCCGCACCGGCAAGTTTACCATTCCAGCCAGCTCCAATTTGCGAAGTAGAAAACAGCAATTGCCCCCAACGGTTGTAGATCCGGAAAGCATCAACAGACCTTAGTCCCAGCGCCAAAGGTTTAATGATGTCATTTGTGCCATCACCGTTCGGACTAAAAGCAGAAGGTACGTACAAGTCAGGATTCACTTTGTAAAAACGGACCGTGATCGTATCTGTATCAAAACAACCAATGTTGTCAGTGGCCGTTAAAACGTACGTTATGTCATCCTGTGGCATCGATACCGGGTTTGCAATTGTAGTACTGCTAAGCCATTGTGTAGCCGGTAAACCGATCCAGGAATAATTGCTGCTCCCGGTTCCGTTCAATTGAAGAGGCTGATCCCGGACAACCGATGTGTCTCTCGGACCAGCATCGGCAGTAATGCGGTTAACCTTTACCGTTACTACATCCGTTACCGCTTTCGGACATCCCATGTTTTCGGTTACACTAACCGTGTAGTCAACTGAAATCGTGGGAGATTGTACGTTGGTCGCAGCGGTACCCGGACTGCTTAGGAATGCGATGGGGCTCCAGCTATACGTTGATCCACCGCTTGCCTGTAGTGACGTGGATGCGCCAAGGCAGATGGTTTGATCGGGGCCTGCATTTGGAATAGGGTAGGGGACTGTCGCGATTTTTATCGAATCACTGTCCACACAGGAACCGATCCGCCCGGTAACATAATAACTTGTAAAAGCTGCGACAGGCGTTGCTACCGGGTTCTTTAAAGTAGCATCGTTTAAAGTGGAACCTGCAGGAAACTGGGTCCAGGTATATCTTAATGCATTGCCCGCCAGGCTCAGGCTAATGCCATCTGTTCTGCAGATCGTTGTATCGTTGCCTGTTTTTAAAGTCACCGTATCTACAACATTAACTGTTACAGAACCAATCGCCGAACAACCCCGGTTATCGGTATATGATACAGAATAGGTGGTGGTTACATCCGGTGCTACGATGGGCGTAAAGCTATTTACATCATTGATGTTATAATTGGGCGACCAGGTTACGCAACAGGTAGAAGGCCCTGAAGCAAAAAGCTGCACATTATCAACAGAACAAATAAGCGTATCATTTGATGTGGTAAAGTCTGGTTTTTCAAGAATGAAAACTGTGTCAGTCACGGTAGCTATACATCCTTTACTGCTCCCCACCGTTAGCGTAGAAACATAAGTTCCGGGCGTATTATATGTATACACGGGGTTTTGAAGCTGACTCGTGTCGGCGGTTGAATTTGGATCGCCAAAATTCCATTTCCACGAATTAGGGATACCGTAGTTGGCCGTAGTCTGGTCACTAAACTGAACTGAGGAGCCTTTGCACCTGGGAGAATTATTATCGAGGCCGGGGAAATAACCGGGATATACTTTTACAAAAGCATAAGCTGAATCAGAACAGGAATTACCCCGGTTCACCACCAGTTTTAATGTATACACGCCGGTATCTGTGTAGGTGTGCGTTGGATTATCCGCAAGTGAAATATTGTTAGCACCAGAACCCGGATCGCCGAAATTCCAATACGAAGTTAGATTTAATGGAGAGCTAAGGAGGTTTTGAAAACTGTAGGAAAAGCCATCACATGTTATGTAATTGGGTTCAAGTTCTACACCCGCAAGGTCACAGGGGGCAACCGTTATTATAAAATCTTTACGGTGTACGGCAATAAAAACTCCGTTTCTATACGAGCTTACGCAAACGGATACAACATACTTTCCTGCATCCGGTGCGATGCCGGATATGATACCTGTTTGGGAGTTGATCAAAGCCGATGATCCAAGAGGAGCAGACCCGCTGAAGCCCCCCGTATAAGACAAAATGCCGTATGGCGGAGGACTTGCGTCAAAAGGTGCGGACGTTGAAGAGGCGCCTCCCCCGAATCCACTGCAAAAACTATAAACCAATTGATCGCCATCTGCGTCTGTAGCACTAAAGTCAAGGGTAAAATATTTATTAAAACATACAACAGAAATTCCCTGTGCAAACCGGGGGCTGTTGTCTGGAACCGTGGCTGCTAATGAACTGCCGGGTAAATCGGCCGTATAAGTCGCACCTTCCATGTTACCAACATTTCCGAGTCCATCAATCCGGCAACAGGTTTGATAGGCCGCTGTGTAACCATTTATATTATTAGGAAGCGTGATGGTAAATACATAAGTGCCAACTTTATAATCCAGTGTCGGTGGATTTGTAATACATGCCGGAACGCCACCAGGAGGTACAGATGTTAGGCTGCTAAGATTTAAATCGTAATAATTTCCAACGAGTGAATTATTGTCCCTGTTAAAAACACCAATTCTTACGCTCGGAGGCATGGGTGAACAGTTTGTTTGTGCATCGCAAAGCTGGTCACGAAAAAGCTGTAAAGTAATGCGGTAGGTTTTGGTTGTAGCAGTCGCGCTGATGAAATCATAGATCATTTCTCCACCGGTAACGTGCTTTGCATCCGCCGTAAAAAAAACAGACAGAAAAAAAGATATTAGTAGCGTTTGCTTCATCACAAAAATATTACCAAATAGACTGTAAAATAATTAAAAATGCTGTCTGTAGCTGCTATTATTACTCATGGATTTGTAAAAACTCTCCCAAAATATCATTGGATCTGCTGGTTTCTTCTAACATACCCATGTGTGCACTATTTCTTAAAATATATAAATACGTAAGCATAGGCAGTTTGGCCTGTTCAAGTCCGTGTTTAAAGGGGATTGCTTTATCGTGCTCTCCTAAAATAAACAGAACCGGTAAAGCGGTATTTTTAAGAATTATAGTCCTGTCGGGCCTGGTGATCATCGCTTCATAATATTGTACCAACGCCTCCGGGATAAACTTGTTGCCCTTTTGAAGAAGGTTTTCAATATCAGCAGCGCCTTTTTTTGCATCATAAAACAAGCCCGGTATGCTGCTATTGAGGAATGCCGCCACGCCATTTTTCTTAATAAAAGCGATGGCTTTTTTGCGCGTCGCCACTTTCTCCGGATCATCTGCATAAGCGCTGGAATGAAATAAACCAAAGCCTAGTAAACTGTCCGGGTATTTTTCCGCAAACGCAAGCATAATGTATCCGCCCATGCTATGACCGATCATAACGATTTTGTCAATTTTTTCAGCATCTAAAATAGCTTTCAAACAACCTGCATAATCTTCCATAGTAATACTCTCCTTTTGCAGGAGTGTTGATTTACCTGTACCGGGAATATCCGGAAGGATCAACTTATACTTATCTTTTAGAAAGGCAACCTGTTCTGTCCATGCCGTTGCATCTTCCGCAAAACCATGGATAAATACTACCGTCAGTCCTTTGCCAACGATTTTGTAATGAATGGTCGCATTTTCGTGTTCAACGTATTTTTCTTCCATCCTGGGCATTATTTTAAAATCTACATTCGTCTACTTTCTACGGATAGTTTGTTGAGAAAGCGCTCAATAAAACATCTGTAGCTCATTAATGCTCTCTAGCATTTTTCTCATAATTTCTGGCACCGGGTGGCAGACCTGTACAGCAACAGCAAAACAAATGGTACCAGGGAATAACTCATTTGTTGTGGTAAAAAGAACCACGATAACAATAAGACTGCCATGCATCCTGCAGTTACGAGGAAATATGTCTTTACCACTTTCCTTTTACTGCTGATAAAAAAAGAAATAACTGCGTGTGATGGCAGAGCCCATAAGATATTATAGTTACTTTTTGTCATACTATGATCCGTTGCCGTCATCATGAATATCAGGACAACGCCCAATACCCCGGTCATAAAAAATAAAGTGCCATCCAGCCCTGCTAACAGCACCTGGATCCTCCTGTTTTTGGATAAACCCATTGTAATAAAAAGCAATAAGAGTAATGAAAAAAATACAAGCGGGGTAAACCAGCTAAAATCATGTATGGATTGAGGCAGGTTGTAAAGTGTTGAAGATTTTTTTACAATCTGAACGTTTCGGGTGTTGTCGAGTGCTTTCATCAGGTTATCCGGTAAAAACTGTTGCTGGCTACTGCTCATCACTGCGTCTGTAGGGGCGCCCAATAAGATATCAATACCCAACTTACTCCAATACTGCCTGCCCTTGTCAAGGTATTGGTGAATGGCATTCCTGAAGGTTGTATTCATCGGCATCACTCCCGGCAGTATTGGATTGGGATTTTTCGCAGCAATGATGATATCTCTCAGCCTTGTGGTGCAGTTATCCAGGAAAAAATCATAATTATAATATTTATTTTCTTCCTTTAAATTCTCGTTCAGCCTATGTTGAATAGCTATTTTTTCCGGCGCAGACAGATCAAGTACCTGTTCAGTAATACCCCGGTTTTCCATTTTGTAACTTGATTCAAAACCGTAAAATTGATTATCGTCTTTGAATTTTTGAAGACTGACGTAATACAATAATTTCCCCCGTATAAATTTTAAATAGAAGCCCTCATCATCAAAATTAAAAGTACCGTAGTTGTAAACAAGGTCTTCAATCGGGTCGTTTTCACTAATGCGGCTGCTGTCAACAATCCGTATCGCACTGTGCCCGAAAATTGAGTACAATTCTTCGCCTGGTGTGCAGGTAAGCAGCGATATTCTGATATGCGATGAATCCTGGGCAAAGGCTGTAGCGGTGGAAGTTACGATGAGGTACAGCAGAAACCCGTAGTAATATTTTTTCATGTGAGACATTAAATTTGATTTCCGGTAATCAGCTATCAGTAGATGAAAAAAGATATAGTTTGACCGCTAAAACCGGAGATCCATTTTTTATCGGCTATAATTCGGGGCTTCCTTTGTGATCGCAATATCATGTGCATGACTTTCCCTCATGCCCGCATTGGTAATCTTGACAAAGCTGGCCGTTTGCAGGGCTTTGATGTTGGCAGCACCACAGTAACCCATACCTGCTCTGAGGCCGCCGGTAAACTGGTGCACTACTTCCCGCAAATGGCCTTTAAATGGCACACGACCCTCGATGCCTTCCGGCACAAACTTTTTTATATCATCTTCCACATCCTGAAAATAGCGGTCGCTGCTGCCTTGAGCCATAGCGCCTAAAGATCCCATGCCACGGTATTGTTTAAACTGCCGGCCCTCATAAATAATGGTTTCGCCCGGACTTTCCTCTGTTCCGGCAAACACATTTCCCATCATTACACAGCTGGCGCCTGCCGCAAGTGCTTTCACCATATCGCCTGTGTACCTGATGCCGCCATCACTAATGATGCCCACATTCTTGTTTTTTAAAGCAGCAGCCGCTTCCATAACAGCCGTTATCTGTGGTACACCGGTGCCGGCTACAATACGTGTAGTGCAAATGGAACCCGGCCCAATACCTACTTTGATGGCATCTGCGCCGGCGTCTGCCAATGCTTTTGCGCCCGCTGCTGTACCAACATTTCCCGCTATTACCTGTATGTCTTTAAATGTCTTTTTTATTTTCTTTAAAGCATCCATCACACCTTTTGTGTGGCCATGGGCGCTGTCGAGGCATATAACATCAACACCGGCCTGTTGCAGGGAACTAACGCGGTCAAGAATATCGTTTGTTATACCAACGCCTGCGCCTACCTGCAGCCTGCCAAAGGAATCCTTGATCGCATGTGGGTGACTTTTTAATTTTAGTATATCCCCAAACGTTACAAGCCCGATGAGTTTCCCGGCTTTATTTACAACGGGCAACTTTTCTATCTTATTTTTTTTAAAGAGGAGTTCAGCTTTTTTCAGATCTGTACCTTCCGGTGCAGTTATAAGATTCTCCTTCGTCATCACGCTGCTAACTTTGTGCTCAGCATTTGTCTCAAAACGAAGGTCACGGTTTGTAAGGATCCCCACCAGCCGGTGTTGTGCATCAACGATTGGAATGCCGCCAATCTTATTGTCCCGCATCAGGCGGATAGCTTCTCCAATGCTGGCATCCGGGCTAAGCGTTATGGGGTCCAGGATCAGGCCATTTTCGCTTCTTTTAACTTTACGCACCTGTTCTGCCTGTTGTTCGATGCTCATGTTTTTATGAAGAATACCCATGCCGCCCTGCCTGGCAAGTGCAATAGCAAGTTGCGCCTCGGTAACTGTATCCATTGCTGCGCTGAGCATAGGCACATTTAAACGGATAGTTTTTGTAAGATGTGTGCTGATATCCACATCCCGCGGAAGTATTTGCGAATAAGCGGGCATGAGTAACACATCATCAAACGTGAGGCCTTCGCCGAAAAATTGATTTGGAATTATCTGTCCGGAGGGGTTATTTATTATTGCCATAGGCAAAGTTAATTGACTAATGATAATTGGCAATGGACAATTTAGTTCTCTGCGGTTTCGATTTTGGCAATTCTGTATTTATACCCGTAAGCGAATTTTCATTATTCCTGAAGAGTAAAAAATAGTACGGTAAAAACTCACCAGCAATTTATATAAGTTTATAAACCTTTCCCGGAAGCGAAGAAACCAGGCCCTGCATTTCCAGCATCAGCAGGGCCGAAGCAGCGGCGCTGCTGCTCAACCCGCTTTTCAGGTATAATTCGTCTATTTGCATGTTTTCTTTTTGATTCAGTAAATCAACAATTCTTTTTTCATCTGCACTTAATTCTATGAAAAGTTCCCGTTGTTTTTTGAGAACAGTTTTTTGTTGAAGTTTCCAATTCATTATTTCCAGGAGGTCGTCGGCGCAAGTAATCAAAAGCGCCTTGTTATTTTTGATAAGGTGATTGCACCCTTCGCTTTTCAAGTCAGTCGTTCTGCCGGGTATAGCAAATACATCTTTATTATAGCTGTTGCCTAATTCTGCGGTTATGAGTGAACCACCCTTCCTGCTGGATTCTATTATTACCAATGCATCACACAGACCTGCAGCAATGCGGTTCCGTTTAGGGAAATTTTGTTTGTCGGGACTGGTACCACTTTTAAAATCTGTAAGCAATCCGCCATTTTCCGTCATATGCTTGGCCAGTATTTTATTTTGAGGCGGATAGATCCTGTCGAGTCCGTGTGCCAGGACCGCTACGGTTTCAATATTATTTTTCAATGCAGCCTTGTGTGCGATAGAATCAATTCCAAATGCCAGTCCACTTACTACGAGGATATCCTGTTCCTTGAGGTCCGCTATAAATTTTTCACAAACCTGTTTTCCATATTCTGAATGATTTCTTGTTCCTACAACGGATATGATTTTTGACTTGTTGAGGTCTGCATTACCACGATAGTAGAGCAGTGCCGGGCTATCATAGCAATTCAAAAGGCGTTTTGGATAATCTTCTGCGGTAAGGAAGAGGGGCACAATCTTATACTTTTCAATGAATTCTATTTCTGCTTCGCAGGCAGTGAAATCTTTAAAAGATTTAATGCTGTTGGCTTTTATCGCACCAATTCCTTCAATATTTTC
>JACMPR010000254.1 GCA_014377385.1 Ferruginibacter sp.
CATGGGGTTGAAAAGAGTTAAGGAAGAGTTTCACAGCGTTTTTCATCCAGGCTTTTTGCTTTGTGAAACTCCTCCCAAAACCTCCTATGGCTCTATGGAGAAAGAATATCAAAAAGAACAGGGCGCATTAAATTAATACTAATGCTCGAGGACTGTTTTTCGATTCTGCCCCTTGCCAGAAGCTTAAGGTTTTTTATTCGTATCCCAGGATGATAGCTTCTGACAGTCAAATATTAAATTCAAATCGGTACTCCTTCAGGCCATAGGTCGGCATCGAATTGCACCGACCACTCAGCAAGGCAAGTGTACAACTGCCGGGCGAAACGCCTTTACATGATTTGTTACTACGAAGATCATTTCTTTAATTAAACCCGTTGAGTCAAAGGACCAGTGTTGGAAAATCAGGCAGCATTTAGTGGCACACCAAAATTTCTACAAGGAGGGAAAGCCGGCATATTGTGGAGGAAATAATTACCCAATTTTTTAGACCTCGTGCTGATTTTTTAATTGGCATGATTATTAAGTTTTTTCTTAAACCGACTATTTTTTATTTAAAAAAAACAACCATATGGCAAAATCAACAAATACTGTTTCAGCAAAAAAAAGCGACAGTAAACCTGGTTCAAAAAAAGAAACCGTTACCTCTGATTCTTCTGCATTGCTTAGTTTTTTTGTCGAGGAATTGAAAGATATCTACTGGGCAGAAAAACACCTCGTAAAGACGATACCCAAAATGACGAAGGCGGCAACTTCTGCAGAATTGAAAAGTGCCTTTACCGATCATCTTGGGGCAACTAAAATACATGTAAGCCGCCTGGAAGAAGTATTTGGCTTATTGGATGAAAAAATTGCTGCGAAAAAATGCGAGGCTATGGAAGGTATTATAAAAGAAGGTGAGTCTATAATTGAAGATACAGAAGCGGGTACTGCCACCCGTGATGTGGGTTTAATTTTTGCTGCGCAGAAAGTGGAACATTACGAGATATCCACCTATGGTGGGCTCGCCCAACTAGCCCGGACTTTAGGTAAGGATGATGTTGCCAAGTTACTAACAACAACTTTAAATGAAGAAAAAGAGGCAGATGAACTCCTTACCGGCATTGCAGAAAATGACATTAATTACGAAGCCCTGGAAGAAGCATAAAAATCGTGATAAAAAAAGCGGGTATAGCTCCCTTTCTTGTTTTTGTACATTTCCGATAATTTGTATTCCTTAAAACTAATTAACCCCGGGATGTTAGAATAATCCGGTCTACCCATACCCAGTCCATTTAAAACTGGCAACTACTGTAAATATGTTCTTTGAGATTAAATTCAAAAAACGAATCATGGAAAATAAAAAAAATAAGCGCCCAAACCCTGACAAAAAATTAGCGGATCTCAACCCTGACATAGAAAATGGAAGCGATACGTTTCTCACAACCAACCAGGGTTTGAAAATTAATGACGATCAAAATTCGCTTAAGTCGGGAGAAAGAGGCGCTACTTTATTAGAGGATTTCATATTAAGGGAAAAGATCACTCACTTTGACCATGAGCGTATCCCGGAAAGGATTGTTCATGCCCGCGGCTCGGCTGCTCATGGCGTTTTTGAATGCTATCAGTCGATGGCCAGGTATACGAAAGCCGGGTTTTTACAGCAGCCCGGAAAACAGACGCCTGTTTTTGTGCGTTTTTCTACAGTAGCAGGTTCCAGAGGCAGCACTGACCTTGCCCGCGATGTGCGTGGATTTTCAGTAAAATTTTATACGGACGAAGGAAATTATGACCTCGTAGGAAATAATATGCCCGTCTTTTTTATTCAGGACGCGATAAAATTTCCTGACCTCATCCATGCGGTTAAACCCGAACCAAACAACGAGATACCACAGGCCGCTTCTGCACACAATACCTTCTGGGATTTTATTTCCCTGATGCCGGAGAGTATGCACATGATTATGTGGGCTATGAGTGACCGGGCTATTCCAAGGAGTCTAAGGATGATGGAAGGTTTCGGGGTTCATACTTTTAGGTTTATAAATGAGGCTGGTAAATCATGTTTCGTGAAATTTCACTGGAAGCCACTGTTAGGCGTACACGCTGTAGCCTGGGATGAAGCAACTAGGATATCCGGCAAAGACCCCGATTTTCACCGCCGGGACCTTTGGGAGTCTATAGATAGTAAGGCTTTTCCTGAATGGGAATTGGGCGTTCAAATAGTTGAGGAAAAAGATGAGCATTCATTTCCATTTGATTTACTGGACCCCACCAAACTTATTCCGGAAGAAATGGTGCCCGTAAAAATCATTGGTAAGATGACGCTTAACCGCAATCCTGATAATTTCTTCGCTGAAACAGAACAGGTTGCCTTTCACCCGGGACACCTCGTTCCCGGCATCGATTTCAGTAATGATCCCCTATTGCAGGGTCGCCTCTTCTCGTACACAGATACGCAATTGTCCAGGCTCGGGAGTGTAAATTTTCACGAAATCCCAATTAACCGGTCTGTGAATATAGTCCACAATAATCAACGCGACGGACATATGCGCCAGCAGATCAACAGTGGAAAAGTTGCCTATCATCCCAATACTATGGGCGGTGGCTGTCCGTTCCAGGCTAAAGCCACCGAAGGTGGTTTCACTTCACACGTCGAAAGAATTGATGCGAATAAAATAAGGGGAAGAAGTAAGAGTTTCTTTGATCATTTTAGCCAGGCAACATTATTTTATAACAGCCAGAGTGCCCCGGAAAAAGCTCATCTTACAAATGCATTGCGGTTTGAATTAAGTAAAGTGGATATTCCTGAAATCAGAACGAGAATGGTTGGATTACTGACACAAGTGGACAAAACCCTTGCCTCAAAAGTCGCTGATGCACTGGGCATAATCGTCCCAAAAACGCCTCTGGTTCCATTGAACCATTCTATACCTGCTGATGGTAAACCAAACGATTACCAGCCGTTTAAAGTAAAACTTCCCATTGAGATTTCGCCTTCTTTGAGTATGCAGAACCTTAAGAAAGATACGATAAAGACAAGACAGGTAGCTATTCTCGTAGCCAACGGGGTTGATACGGTAGCAGTAAATAATATGAAAAATGTATTAATGGCTGAGGGAGCCCAATGCAAAGTCATTGCTCCAAAACTCGGGGCCATCAGAGGCATGAATGGAAATGCACTCCAGGCTGATCAAAGCTTCTTAATTGCAACTTCTGTCGTCTTTGATGCGGTGTATATTGCAGGGGGTAAAGATAGTATTGCTGCTTTAATCCAGGAGCCGGATGCTTTACATTTTGTAGAAGAAGCATATAAACATTGCAAGCCAATTGCCGCCGACAAAGATGCAATGGAATTCCTTGAATTCACCTACATCGGAAATAAATTTAAGGAGGAGAATTATGTTGCTACCGCTGACGGAGTAATCCTGGATGAAGGTAAAAAGGGAATATCACAGCCATTTATTAATGCAATGAAACAGCATCGTTTCTGGGAAAGAGAGGAAGAAAGAAAAATCCCTGCATAAGATCCAATGGCCGTATGCGCTAATCCCTGGCTGTTACGATGTATTTGATTACCGAAATGGAAAGTTAAATGTTTTACAGCATGGCTACCGGTTAGTGAGCATGAAAAACTTGTAGAGATTGAAACGAACGTTACTGAAGTATCCCTGGAAAAAGCCATCAATACTTATAGCAGGGCTTGCGCAAGACTGCCAAATCCATCCTCATGGAAGGAGCTTAGCGGAGTGTTAAGCGCATCATTTAAATTATCGGGTAAAGACTACCAGAATCCCGACCGGGTGCTGGAGTTGTACGATTATCTTATAATTGATATACCTGGACCGAGCCACAAATGGGTAAAGGATGTAATCGGGTAAGTGTGTAAAGTATTGAAAATAATACAAATCATCACTTATGAAGAAGATATTATTAGCAGCAATTGGCGTGGCTCCCGGAGCTGTCCTAATGACTATTTTTTAAAAAAAAAGATCCGGAAACTGTTCTACTCAAACCAATGGATTGATTCACAGGAATAAACAGCATAGAACAAATGTTTTTGCAGATGCTAAAGAACGTGCTGCAAATTGAGGGCAGCCAGCACTGGTGAATTGCCATAATAAAAAAACATTATGGTGAAATTACACTCTCGCAATTAAATGCTGCAATTCTATGGAAAACGTTAGCAAGAGGCCCATCACCTGATGAGCCTCTTTGGAATTAATGTCACTATTGAAAATTCAAATCTTAGAATTTTAATAATTTCTTTGTTATTCTATTTTTTCCCTGAATCACTTCAATCAAATATGAACCTGATTTTAAATCATTTCCAATGATTGTAGTGGCTCCTGGCATAAGTGTCAGAACTTTCAATTCCCTTCCCTGCATATCCAGTATTCTTATACTAATCAGGTCAATACCTGGTGTTAACACCTTTAGTGAAAACGCAGTAGTACTTGGATTAGGAAAGACACTTACTTCCATTTTTTCATTTTCTAACGGAAATCCATAGCCGCCGGCTGCATGATTCTTATCTGCAATCTTTACAAAACCTACGGGGCAAGCCGGCAATTTTACAGCAGCTAATCTTGTTGTACTGCTTCCGCAGTTATTAATTGACTGAGCTGTTACATTTCCAGTTACTGCTATGGATGTATAAGAAACAACAATGCTTGTTCCTCCCTGGCCAGACATGATAGCAGCGCCAGCGCTGGTGGGCACTGTCCATTGAATAGAATTTGCATTTGCGGGCATCGCCGATATGGTGTAACTGTAAATTCTTCCTGCCGGTTCTCCGCAAAAACCAGTTTGTATCACATCTATAACGCCGGGCGTTGCGGCATTAAGCCGGTTGAGTGCCAGGGATCGTAACATACTGGTTCCACATCCATTGGTCGATGAAACAGAAATTGATCCGGAGGTAAATCCTCCAGGATATTGAACAGTAATATTGACATCATTGGGGCCGGTTCCATTTGAATGGGTGACAACGGCGCCTGGCGGGGTATTCCAGGTGTATGATGTTGCCCCGCTAACTTGAGCAATTGAATAAGCAGCCGGGAAACCTCCCGGTAGAATGTTTGCACAAACATTCGTGGGGCCGCTAATCAAACCCGGAACGGAAGATGAAATTCTTTGGGTGGTAAAAGTTCTTGTTCCACTTGTGCCGCAGCCATTTATGGCTGTTACACTGATTGGGCCACCTGCAAAACTATTATCAAAGTTAACATCAATGGTAACATCATTTATGCCACTTCCATTGATATGTGTAATGGTCGTTCCGGCAGGTGCAGACCATACATAGGATATTGCAGCCGTCGTCGGCGCAATGCTATAAGTAGCTGGATTACCAGTTCCTATTAAGGAACAGACATTTGCAGGACCCGTAATTGCCGCCGGCGTAGAGGGATATTGGGTTAAAAGATAAAAAATGGATTGTGCACTTGTTCCACATACAGAACTTGCTTTTACTCGGATTTGCTTGTTTGCCTGCACCGAAAATGCATTATTTAAAGTAACGATGACGGTAGATGTACCCTGGCCGGATACAAGCACAACATTGGGAGGCAAAATCCACGTGTAATTGGTTGCATGTGGCGCGGCAGCAGTGTAAGTAACTTCTTCACCTGTTCCCAAATATGGACAGACGTTTACAATACCATTTATTACCGGCGCTAGCGGTGGAATATTAATGGTAACACTTGTAGAGCAACTACTACTGTTGTTATTGGCATCTGTTACAGTCCACACAATTGTGGAGACACCCTGGTTAAAAATACCACTTGCATTTGGGCCGGTTCCGTTGCGGCTAGTCGCTCCCGATACCTGGTAGGTAATGGAACTAATTGAACAGTTATCAAAGGCTGTCAGAACAGGGACCTGGTAGCTATTAGTAGCTACTGAACAGAACGTTTGCGGAGCTGGACAGTTAATTACAGGCGCTGTAATATCATTTACTATAACATTTTGTACCTGTGTAAATGGGTTTCCCTTAAGATCTGTGTAGGTCCATGTTATTGCATAGCTACCCTGTTCATTATATAGTAAAGGCGCAGCAGTTGTGCCTGTGATAGCTCCGTCACAGGCATCTGTGGCCGTTGGAAAAGAGGTAACGGTCACAGAACATTCACCTGTAAGATCAGGCAAGTTAGCAAAATCAGCAACGGGGCTCTCCTGGTCCTGCACGGTTACTACGAAGCTGCAGGTAGCATCAGGGGCACAGGCTCCTTCTGCCAATACTACAACGGTTGTAGCGCCAGGCGGAAAATTATATGGAAAATTTATCAGGTTGCCTTCGATAAAATAGGAAATTGTTGGTGATGGAAAACCTGTTGCTGTGGCGATGTACGTCCTGCTTGCCAGGCACACACCCGGATCTGTATTTGTGCTGGTATTAGCGGGACATAGCAATGTTGGAGAACTGTTTACCGTTAGCGTACCACTTAAAGAAACATTTATGCAGGGTCCCGTGGTAGTAATCGTATAAGCATAGTTCCCTGGTGTGGTTGGTGAACCACTGATTGTAAACAGCCCCATATTGAAAGAAGCTGTCAATCCTGCAGGTAATGTTCCTGCTGTTATTGAAGCCCCGGTACCACCACCACCGATGTGGTAAATAACATCAGAGATCGCATTTGAAGTACAAACGGTTTGAACTTCAGTTCCTGCCGCTGATGTTAGCCCAAGGGTTGAATTTTGATTAACATTTATTGTTGTCACCCCGGTAATAAAACAACCTGTAATGGGATCCTGTTCCGTGAGAGTGTAGGATGTTGTTTGGGTTGGATTTACTGTAATGTTTTTATTGGATATTAAAGCTGATCCGGCTGAAGCCGGTAATCCATTTACAGCAGCGGTTGTATTAGCGGTCCATGAAAATAATGGCAGCAACTGACCATTCAACAGCACATCATCTATTGCCCACCAGGAAGTTCCTACTAATGGAAAATTGGAGACAAAATTGAATCTGACCCTAAGGTTTGTATAATTGATAAAAGGGGTAAGGTTAAATGTTGCCGCCACAAAATTATTATTACCACCCTGGCTGGTTGTAAAAGTATTCGAACCAATGATGTTTCCCGCTGTATTAATATTATTCCAAACGGTGTTGCCGGCATCGATAGACACCTGCACGGAAACACCAGCTTCATTTCCTTTGGTGTAGCTATGTCGAAAGCTTAGTTCGAGGCTTGTATATGCGGAAGAATTTACGACAGGCGAGGTTAACGTTGAGTTGGTAGAAGCGCTGGAAAATGCAGCAACCACCGTTGCTATCATAAATTTGCTTGCATTATTATTTGTAATTGTTGTTACTCCTGCAGTATACGGGCTTGATCGCTGAGAAAAAGCCGTGCCGCCGCCCGAATTACTTCCCGCAACACTAAGCACTGGTGTGAAATTCAAATTATCAATCACCAGGCTACCAGTAGCAGAGACGCTGCCAGTTGCACCCAAAACAGCCGAATTGCCAACACAGATTACCGGTGAAGCATTATTAATTGCTACTAGCACTGGTAAAGAATTTACAGATATACCAGCATTCCCAGACATGCTGCTCGTACAGCCGGAGGATGTACTGTTCGCAGTAATTGTATAGTTTCCCGCAGTTAACATTGCCGGATAAACCAATGCATTTCCCGTTCCGGGAAGTACAGTCCCAGGGATAGAGCCTCGGAATAACTGATAGTCTACCCCAACTTCTGAGCCGCTTAGCGTGACAGATAAACCCGTTCCCCCAGTACAATAAGCGCCGCCACCAGCTACCGTGAACAATGAGGGGCTTTGATTTACCTGCACATCAAATATATTATTTGTGATGATGCTGTTGCTGCAGGCAGTGGTTGTACTGGATGCGATATTCGTAATCGTTATTGTTGCCAAACCAGCCGTAATTAATCCCGCGGCGGTAAAACTTCCCACGCCGGCAGTTGTAATATTCATGGGGGATGTTAGCCCGGTTGTAGCCGGTAAACTGCGATTATACGTAACGGTGTAGCTACCAGCAGGCAGAGATGCGGGGGCTGATGTAATTGATATTGTTGATGTAGAAACTGCTGTACAAACAGGAGTTTGGGCGGTTATTGTAGCGATACTGTATGTAGGACAATAAGTAATAATCAC
>JACMPR010000255.1 GCA_014377385.1 Ferruginibacter sp.
ATAATCATTCAAGCCGTTTGTCGGAGACAAGACGGCGGCGCAGCCCATTCACATTACCCTAATCCCAAATCGTTTATTCCTTCCCCTTAAAATTAGCAGGGGAATAATACTATTCTTCGGATAATTATCTAAGCCGTTTGTCGGAGACAAGACGGCGGCGGAACTATTTGACATCAACCTAATCCCCAAATCATTTACGATTCCGAGCCGCCGTCTTATCTCTGACAAACGGCGAAACCCATTAACATCACCCTACCAAATCGTTTATCCCTTCCCCTTAAAATTAACAGGGGAATAATTCTATTCTCCGAATAATCATTCAAGCCGTTTGTCGGAGACAAGACGGCGGCGCAGCCCATTCACATTACCCTAATCCCAAATCGTTTACCCCTTCCCCCTAAAATTAGCAGGGGAATAATTCTATTCTCCGGATAATTTAAAGCCGTTTCTCGCACACAAGACGGCGGTGCAACCATTTGACATCAACCCGCAAAATGAGTTAACATCCCAAAATCATCTATCCCTTCCTCGTAAAACTTTGCAGAAGAATAATAATATTCTTCAGGATAATTACATAGACTTGCTCTTACAGGATTATAGTGCATGTAATCCAATTTTTGAATAAATACTTCATGAGTAAAAAGTTCAAATCCCAATGGGTCACGTTTCCATATTTGGTGGTCACGGTCTCCCCTATTCACTTTAAATTCAGTGAGCATATCGGGACTATCCACCTTAATCAACCGAATAAGTTGACGAGAAGTATATTTCATAAAACTTGCCTGTACTTCTGAAGGAGTAAACACATTTGAAGCCTGCCAGATTAAATGCAGGTGATTGCTCATTATAACAAAACCATTCAACACTATTCTTTTATCTGATACCAGGTATTGCAGGCTTTCGATAATAATATTTTTGTATGCTTCCTTTAACAGCAGTTGCTTCCATTGATAAATAGTTGCTGTATAAAACTGGGGCCAGTAAACAGGGTATGTAGTTTCCATATGTAGAATTAAATTTATGATAAGCGTTTTTAGCCGTTTGTCGGAGACAAGACGGCGGCAATTTATGATAAGCGTTTTTTAGCGGTTTATCGCAGACAAGACGGCGGCAATTTATGATAAACGTATTTTTTGCCGTTTGTCGGAGACAAGACGGCGGCGATCACGTTCGGTTACTACTGGCATGTGAGATGTTGCGGCTATCGATATCATTGAAAAACAAATGATGCCATTTGTAAATTATTTTAATACATATATCTTCTAATGCGCTGTGGGAATTTATTTGAGGTACATCCATGCGGGCAAGTTATTAATATTAAGAATTAATAGTTGCGTGTTTTAAACATGATAAGATGCGGTTTTACACTCTTGGTTTCGGTGCGTAACGCTCGTAAGAGGTTTGATATCCTCAGTGCATTTACGCGAAAAATATACCAACATAAAAACGCCGGCCTCTTTACAGGCCGGCGTTTTAAATCTATTAAACAGAACAGTTTACTTCTTCAATATCTTAAACTCTACCCTGCGGTTTTGCTGGCGGCCGGCTTCTGTGTTGTTATTGGCAATTGGCTTTGTTTCACCATAGCCTTTGGAAATTATCCTGTTGCCGGCTATTCCTTTTGAAAGCAGGTATTCCCTTACTGATTTTGCACGGTCATTGGAAAGCACAATGTTTTTACTGTATCCCCCGATCTTATCAGTGTGGGCCGACAATTCTATTTCCATTGTTGGATTTGCCTTTAACACGCTAACAACTTTATTTAGCTCGGCGTAGGATTCTGAGCGTATGATCGTTTTGGCAAAATCAAAGAGGATTTTAATACCTACGATTTGGCCTGGTTCAATCGGGTTTTCATCAAGGCCAATACCTTGTTCCAGACTATCAAGGTCTCTTCGGATTTCATTGCCGTTTTTGTCCCGGCCCAAACCTGCCAAAAGTCCCGTGTCTACCGGTGTAAGATATAAATCACGGTGAATCTCCTTGTAACTTTCCGGCTTACTAAGATCAAGTGTATCTAACACCGAAAAGAAATTATCAGCCGAAGCCCTGAGGCTGTACTTTTTACCATAAGGTAAAGTGATCTTGTATTTTCCTTCCGGACTGGAGATAGAGTTTCCTTCATTTGTTTCACCCGGAACGAGGTCGTAAAACAATTTGGCATCCATTGGTTGTTTGGTAATGGCATTAAACACCTGGCCATACACCAACACCACCATCTTTGGCCTTTGTGATTCGTTTAATTTTATTTTAGCAAGATCATTTCCACCAAGTGAGCCCTGGGTTGTTGACAGGTACGCATACTCGCCGTTTGCATCCAGCGCAAAATACGCATCCCATTTAAGGGTATTGATCGTATCGCCCATATTCATGGGGGTACTCCATTTCGTCCAGGAATCATCCAGGCGTTTTGACATCCAGATATCATGCTCCCCCATTCCTCCGGGGCGGTCGCTGGAAAAATAAAGAGTAGTGTTATCTGCAGCGAGAGAAGGCGAGATTTCATCATAGTCCTCGGAATTGATGGTTTCTCCAAGGCTCTGCGGCCTTGACCAATCGTCGTTGTCACCCAACCTGCTGAAATAGATATCATTGATGTAACTATTCTTTTCTTCTGAGAAATACAGCAGCAAAGTTTTTCCATCATTGCTTAAAAAAGCGCCGGAATAAATATCCTGCGACATTCTATCATAGTCTTTAATTTTTAAACGTTGTGGCGGAGACCAGCCTGTTGCAGTTTTTGTTACAAATGAAACACCCCTCCCAATATACTTACCATTTTCATAGGCACCCCTGATCAGTAACCTGTTACCATCGGGCGCTACCCAAAAAACGGCATTATCTTTTTGATCATTCAAAGGCGCTGCTGCATGAATTGCCGGGCCCCACTTGCCATCCGCACCTAATTCTGAATACCATACATCCTGCGCTTTCTTATCTGATTTATAAATTGTGTTGGCAGGATTTCCTTCCACAACAAAATATAAGATTTTGCCATCTGCAGATATCGTTGGCCTTACTTCATGGTAAATGGAATTAACCTGGTTACCCAAATTTTCTACAGACGTTTGTGCAATAGCATTGCACGAAGCAATCAATATAAAGGCATTGATAAATATTATTTTCCTCATAATGTATGTTGGATGGTTTTAATTAGGGATGTTTTAATTAGTCGGATTTATTTTACCAGAAATTGGTTTTTTTATAAAATCTTACGCCCGGTGCCGTATTTCTTTTGTAATAAAAAATCAATGCTGCTTCATGACGCTTTGCGGTGTAGGCTGTAAACTTGGCTGTATTTAAAGGAAACTCGTACGAGTAACGAAGATTGGCAAACTTTCCAAGATTTACATTGAGGTAAGGCATAACAGTTCTAAATGAACGCGTATACAAACCAAAATTAACATTGAAACTTGATCTGGGATTTGTTTTAATTAATTCAACACCTGCCCAGAAGGCAACGATATTTAAACTATCATTAAAACTCCTGCTCCTGTAATACAATCCTTCCTGCCAGTAAATATTCTTCTGAATCAATCCCCATTTCTGGTTTAGCTTAATACGTAGTACAGAGTAAGCTGTTACCCTGTGACGAAGCTTTGTTTCGTCGTCTTTATTCAAAATGTCATTCTTGGGATAAAACAAATGATACATCGCCCCGCCCAGTTCAAAGCCAACGGCTTCCGTAACCATGCCATAATAGACTCCGAGGTTATAATCCACATAATTCTTTTTAGAGATCAGTACGTCTGTAGGATTGCTGCCAGGGCCGGTACGTGGATACCTGAACTGTCCGCCGGCGATTTCTTTGTCATAATTTAACGGACCGGAAGGGTTATTGCGGCGTGAATCGAGGTCACCTTCAGCATAGGTAACCTGTGCGCCGATACCGAAATATTTATTTCTTTGAGAATAAAAGTGACGGGCAATGGAGGCTGAATAATAACTTGCCCTCAGCGGTGCATTGTCTTTTCCATAATGGTAATAATTAAGCCCAACACCCCAGTAACCTGTTAGTTTTCTTATGGTTCCAACTTCATCTTTGGCTTCTTTCACTACTTTTTTATTATCAGCTGGCGAGGCGGCTGTTTGCTCATCACCAAAGCTGCGGAATTTCCCGAGCTTAAAATCTATAGAGATATTCTGGTGGTTGTTTTGGGCCTTCCTGGTTTCCATAATGCTGTACAATCCAATTAATCTTGCCCTTCCATCAAATCTACCGGTTAAAGCAGGATTCAAAGAAATAGGTGCACTGCCTATCTGAGAGAAACGGGCATCCTGGGCACCCACGAGTTCTGACCCCAATAAAAAAATTACAACCAGTAATTTCTGAATTTTCATAAGTATTAGTTTATTAAACGAAAGATTAATTTTGGTAATTGTATTGATTGATCCTTTTTCCTGATCTGAAATTAACAACTTTTCCGTCAGCCATTACTGATTGATATTCTGGTAATAATTCTTTTATAATTATTTTAAAAAGTTCGGGCTCATAAAAACTTTCCAGTGTCTGCAGTTTGCTTATGATATTTTCTGCCTCAGAAATAGAGTGAACACTTTCCTTACTTATCATGATCTTTTCGTGATGCGTTTCCTTCATTTCTTCTGATTCGGAGAAAAGATCTTCGTATAATTTTTCACCGGGCCTTTCTCCAATGAACTGAATCTGCATATCCACATCAGGCGTGTAACCTGCAAGCCGGATCATATTCCTGGCAAGATCAACTATTTTAACCGGCTCTCCCATATCGAATACAAATACTTCTCCTCCTTCTGCCATTACGGATGCTTCCAGCACCAGCTGACACGCTTCCGCGATTGTCATAAAGTAGCGGGTCATCTCCGGGTGGGTAACGGTAACGGGGCCCCCATTCTGAATCTGTTTCTTAAACAATGGCACTACAGAACCATTGGATCCCAGTACATTTCCAAACCGGGTTACAACAAACCTGGTACTGTTTAATGTAGAGGAAAAAGACTGCACGATAATCTCTGCAAGTCGCTTGGTTGCACCCATCACACTGGTTGGATTCACCGCCTTATCAGAGGAAATAAACACAAATTTTTCCGCCTTGAAACGCACGGCCAGTTTTACCAGCTGATAGGTTCCAAACACATTTGTCTGTACGGCCTGCCATGGAAACTGCTCCATCAGCGGCACATGTTTGTACGCCGCTGCGTGGTAGATGGTATGTGGGTTGAACTCATTAAAAAGATTCTCCATCATCTCCTCGTTCCTGATATCGGCAAGAATAAATTTGTACTCTACTTCAGGATGTTTCCTGTTTAACTCCTGCTGGAGATCATACAGGGCGCTCTCAGAAAAATCAACGCAGATGATCAGCGATGCATCATGTTCAGACAGTTTGCGAACAATCTCACTGCCGATGGAACCGGCAGCACCTGTAACCAACAATGTTTTTCCAACAAGGCTTTTAGCTACGTGTTCGTCATACAATTGTATTGCTTCCCTGTTCATCAGGTCATTGATATCTATAGAAGCGAGTTTCTCCAAATTAAAATTAGCGTTGAATAACGACTGGATGGAAGATATTTCCCTGATGCGCACATTGAACGGAAGGGTATCTTCCAGGAATTTTGCTTTACGGGCGGGCGTCAACATTTTATTTGCAATGATAATATCCGTGATACCATGTTTTATGATACTGGATTTCATTTCCCTGTCGGCATCTATCACTTTTACACCACCAATATACCGGCCTATTTTATTTTTATCATCATCCAGGAATTCAAATAATTTAAAATTATTCTCGTAGTGGGTACTCAAAGATTTTTTAAGAAAAACTCCCAGTTCGCCGGCGCCGTAAATCAGCAGGCGGCGCTGTTCTCCCACTTTTTTAGAACGATCGTAGTAGAAATAGAGATAGCTTATGATAAGCCTGCTACCGATGATATAGATGGAGGTAATAAAAAAACTGATAAGGAATATTTCCGGCTTAAGCATCAGTTTAGCCGGAAGCACAAACCTGGCGCAGGCACTCAGGAGGTGAACAAGGAAAAGAATTCCTATGAGATTAAGGTAATCTTTACTGCTAAAAAAGCGAATTACTTTCTTATAAATTTTAAAAACCGACCACGCAATGATGCCCAGTGCCACGTGTAAAATAACCCGGTAAAATATCGTTTGAAGCGGAAATTCCCGGATGGACAATAACCGGTAGTTAACGAAGAGTGCCGTCAATAGTCCAAAGGTGATCAATATCTGGTCACCTAATAAAACAAACTGCGAAGGCCGCAAAGATTTTGTACTAAAAATTTTCATGATAAAAATTTTTTTATTTCGTAAACAACTTTTTCGAGGTTCGCACCTGAAGTATTGGATCCGCTCGGCAAGCACAGCCCCGTGTCAAAAAGTTCATCTGCTACCCCGTTGTTGTAGATTTCGCAATCTTCAAAAACAGGCTGCTGGTGAAGTGGTTTCCACAAAGCCCGTGTTTCTATATTATTTTTTTCCAGTTCCAAACGTACTTTTTCATTAATTCCACGCCCCAATCCTGTATCAAAAAGCATGGTTGTAAGCCACCTGTTTGAGAAAAAGCCCGGAGGTTCTGAAAGAAAGCTGATCCCATCAATGTCTCCCAATTGTTGCCGGTAAAATTCAAATATTTTTCTCCTGCTTTTTATTCGTTCTGGTAAGACTTCCATCTGCCCCCGCCCAATCCCCGCAAGGACATTGCTCAGCCGATAGTTAAAGCCTATTTCTTTGTGGAGGTAGAAAGCAGCAGGTTCCTTTGACTGCGCTGACAAATGTCGTGCCTTACTTATAATTTTTTCGTCATTACTTGTTAAGGCCCCACCACCACTGGTTGTAATTATTTTATTGCCGTTGAAACTCAAAACGCCCACTACGCCAAAGCTTCCGCAGGCTTTTTCCATGTAAGTGCTGCCCAGTGCTTCCGCTGCATCTTCAATTAACGGTATGTCAAACCTCGCGGCAATTTCAATGATCTCGTTCATTTTTGCCGGCATCCCATATAGATGAACTACCATAATGGCAGCCGGTTTTTTCTCTTTTTGCATCTGGTCTTTTATCGCCGTCTCCAGTAGAACAGGATCCATATTCCAGGTTTCCCTTTCACTGTCTACGAAAACAGGGATAGCACCACAGTAGGTTATTGGAAATGCCGAAGCTGCGAAAGTAAAACTCTGGCACAAGACAACGTCTCCACTCTCAACACCCAATATTTTTAGCGCCAGGTGCAATGCAGCTGTTCCGGAACTCAGGGAAACGGCTCCTTTAACAGCAACATACTCGGCCAACTGTTTTTCAAAAGCATCTACGTTTGGCCCTAATGGGGCAACCCAATTTGTCGTAAACGCTTCTGTCACATACACTTGTTCCTTTTCGCCCATATGCGGCGACGAAAGCCAGACTCTTTCCACTACAGAATATTAAGTTTTTTGAGGGATTACGTTTCCAGAAGACATAGATTAAACAACGATCTGTTAAAGGTAATGCAAATTGTTAGTTTTTTTGGGCTAATTTTTTCAAGCGGACAACATTTGGACTTATTTGTATAGTGCTAATTAAACTTTACGGGTTTTGCAGGAATTCCAACTGCTGTGCATTTCGCTGGTAGTGACTTCGCCACTACGGCCCCGGCGCCGATGATGGTCTCTTCCCCGATCTCCAGCTGATTGATAATTTTTGCACCCGTTCCTACATATACACCTTCACCAATGCTAACCTCACCAGAAATATTAACGGCAGGCATAAAGGAGCAAAAATCTCCGATCAGCGAATCATGCCCAACCGTGCAGCAAAGGTTGATTATTACGTGGCGCCCGATTTTAATATCAATCGTAAGTATGGTGCCGGCACAAATAATGGAACCCTCGCCCACCATTACATTAGCTTTCCCCATGCATACATTTGGATGAATAAGCGTTGGATAATAAAGTGCAGGGTTTTGAATGTTCTGAATAATTTTCCGCTTTACGAGCGGGTTACCAACGGCAAATACGAGGGCAATAGTTTCATTTCTGTCATTCAATTCCGCTGTTCCACCGAGGAATAATGAGGAGTCAATATTTTTTACAGTCGAAAAATCATCATCATAATATCCGATGAAATCCCAGGTGGGTGTCACAGCATTTATCTCATCGATCAGCCATTTTACTTCCCGGCCAAATCCGCCCGCACCAAAAATTGCAATTCTTTTCATACTCGTGATTTGAGGATTTGGAAATTAAGAAATTTTTAAATGAGGTCGCCTTAAAAAACTGAAACCTGTTTCGAATACCTCAGGACATCACATCAATTCACGTCAAGCTGTGTTTTCGTACCGGTAAACGCCTGCATGGTTGCCTGTCCCTGTTGAGAAATATCCTTTGCACGTACAATATTCTTTAGGGTCAGAAAAAATATTTTTACATCCAGGGCAAAAGACTGGTGCGAAACATACCATACGTCAAATATAAATTTTTGCTCCCATGAAATCGCATTCCTGCCATTAACCTGCGCCCAGCCGGTGATACCAGGCCGCACCAGGTGCCGGCTTTTTTGTTCGGCGTTGTAAAGCGGCAGGTAATCAACCAATAAAGGGCGCGGGCCAATGATACTCATATCACCTGTTAATACATTGAAAAGCTGTGGAAGTTCATCCAAAGAAGTGCTTCTCAAAACGACTCCAAATTTTGTCAGCCGCTTTTCATCCGGTAGCAATTTTCCTTGCGCATCTGTAAACTCCGTCATGCTCCGGAATTTTACCAGGTAGAAAATTTTTTCATTTAATCCTACTCTCTTTTGTACAAAGAAGAAACGCCTGTGCCCGGTGATAAGCAGCAGGATGATGATGATAACAATCACTGGCATAAAAATAATCAATGCCACGGCTGCCAATAACAGGTCAATGATCCGCTTACCGCCTTTTTTATAAAAATTATTCATCATAACATCAACGGGTAACCTTTTTTTCTGACAGCCAATAATGATACTCATTTAAAATTAAATTCCAAAGATTTTTTTGGTCGTAATCCTGCCTTATTTTCTTTCGTATTGCAGTTGCATAGGTATCCCGTATTTCGGAATGCTGCCTTACAAACAGCATGGCAGCCGCCAATTCAGCGGTATTTTTTGCAGGTACCAGCAGCCCGTTTTCCTTATGTTGCACAATTTCGTTGCAACCATTTATATCAGTTAAAAGCAACATGCAACCCATGGAACCTGCCTGCATGGGTACATTGGGAAATCCTTCCCGGTAGCTCGGAAACAGCAATACCTGTGCTGCGGCAAGATAAGGACGAATATCATTCTGAAATCCCCAGCATTGTATAGCAGGGTTCGTCTGCAGTATTTGCCTGTGCTTTTCCTCCAGCGGATCCAGCTCCGGCTCTTCATTTCCTACTAACCAAAGCCTGTCGCCGGGATATGCATCCTGTAGTTTTACAAATGCCTCCAGTAATTCGCCCATCCCTTTATCCTTCACCAGGCGGCCTACAAAGATCCATACCCAGGCATCCCGTCCTACCTTTTTTTCGTCCCGTAATCTGCTGCCTTCTTTAGAAAGTTCGTTGGTATTCGAAAAATAATCACTGTTGATCCCGTTGCTTGAACCCTTGCCCAACACTTTCATTTTTCCCCGGGCTATATTTTGTTTTTGTAAAAATTGCTCCAGTTTTACGGAGTTAGGGTAAATCATGCAGGCAGGCATGGCCGTTAGCTTCTCTACAATGCGAAGGATATTTCTTAATAATCCTGTGGACTCCATCCACGGCAGGCCCGCAATGGTGTGTAACCTTACCGGAACACCGGCAAGCAATGCGGCCCACATCCCCAGCAAGCCGGCTTTGGGCGTATGTGTATGTACAATATCAGGCTTCAGCTTTCTAAAGAGCCGTATAAGTTTTACGAGGCTTACCAGGTCAGTCAGCGGACTGATCTTCCTGGTCAATGTTACAGCGATATGCCTGCAGCCCTCCTGTTCCTCCAGGGCTTTTACCTCGGCACCATCGCTGCTGATCATAGTAACCTCAAGGCCTTGCTGCTGCATAAATTTCATTTGCCCTTTTAATAACACCTGCATGGAAACCGGTACGGTTGTAATCCTGATCAGCTTTGGCATTTATGGTAGAAATTGGATGTGGACATTGAATTGTAAATGAAGGGTAAAAATAAGCGGTGGATACATACGATTTAAACGGCCATTTGCCATTGATTATTCTGTATTGATCTATTCAGCTTTTAATAATAATGTTGCGGTCTCGTTCATGGTGAGACTTTTGAAACCATACTTTTTGTTGAGCACAACGTAATGCTGCACGATCTGTTTGAGTTCGGCTAAGCATTCCCGTGGATTATTACCAAAATTATGCGGATGCCACCAAAGGTGATAGTATGCTTTTTTCTTTGCTGCTACCGTCATTTCATTCAAGATACGCCGCATTTTAAGCCTGTTCTGTAATGGCTGGCCAGGCTTCCACGGGCGGTAGAGCCTGGTGGCCGGTAAACTCAATGGCAACCCCGCATCAATTTTAATATCCTTTAAATAAACCATTTTGATCGGCTGAAACTTAAGGTAAGCATCACCGGCACGAAAAAGTTTTTTCATAAAAGTAGAGCCGGTGGCCGGTTCCCAATACCAGATATCAGGACTCGAACGGATGGAAGTTATACCGGCATCTGCACAAATTGACAGGTACTCCTTATTGAACTGGTTCCTCGGAAATACAAGCGAGCGGATAGTCGTTCCGTTTTGTAATGCAAGGGTGCAGGCCATTTCTATATCTGCTTTAAACTGCAAGGCTGTTTGTCCCTTTTCAAGGCAAAAATAATGTGCATAGGTATGCGTGGCAATTTCCTGGTGTGCTGTTTTTTTTAAAAGTTCAATTAACCCGGGTGCAAAATGAAATGGATCCTGCTCATTAAAAAATCCATGCCTGCTGATCCATTCATAAGCTGACACATTGGGATTAACAAAACCAGGCAGGATGGAAGGTTTGTTATGCTCCCATTCCGTTTTATTCTTACGGTAAAGCATACCCACCGTAGCCCAGGTAACATGTACATCGTCTGCTGAAAAAATACGGAGCATTTCCGGAATGGCCTCCAGCGTATTTTTAAAATATTGCTGCTGCGGGTCGTTTAAAACCATGTGCTCAAAACAGCCCCAATGCAATTCAAAATCGAGGGAAATGGTAAATACGCCGGGATGAACTGACATGAAATACTTTATTATGTGTTGCAGTGAAACAACCTGTTCGGTTGTTTTCGTTTTAAATTCTGACGAACCGTTTCGTAACAATTCCTTTGTATGAACTTGCCTTACAAAATATCAAAAAGAAAAAAGGCATAAGCTGGGCTTTTTGCCGCATAGCGATACCTAGATTTCCGGTAACCTGTGCCAGCGCAAACGAACCAAAAAGAAAAAAGAACAGGCAGATACGAAACCAGCCGTTCCAATCTCCCCAGTGGAGGATACCTTTTTTAATAACCGTATAAAACATAAAAATATACAGCAGGTTTTCAAATGAAACAAGGATACCCACCACACCCTGTCCATCGAAAAACAATGGCCGGAACCAAAAAGTAAACATTTTCATCAATATTCCATAGTTCTGAATGTCTACTCCACTGCTTGCTTTACTCAGTTCACTTGCCCGGTGGCTGAGTGAAGAAGATGATAATATGTCAAGACTTTCCGTGTCAGCAAATTTTAGTACATCATCACTGATATATAAAAAAACAATTCCGGCAGCAATAAATATCACCCAGCGCAGGTATGGCTTAATGCCTGATGAAGTGAGGACAATACCAAGCATAACACTAACGACCGCCGTAAAAAGAATGTGCGGCCTTATCATAAAGGTGAGTAGCCCACCAATAAGTATTGAAAAAATCCGCCGGTTAAACCTGCTAAGTCCAAACGTGAACAGGGCAAGACCCAGCAAAATAACGGCGCCTTTGCCTATGGAAGCCGACCAAAAATGGAGGTTGGGTAACAGGAAAACAAGTTCCACAACAGTGAAACGGAGCCATACCGGTTCCAGCTTTATATTTTCCTTTGCGGTGATATAAAACAGGACGATGGCAACGTAACCGAAGAATGAAAAAATGATCATACAGGAATAGTATGACAGGTTAAAAAGGCTGGCAAATGGCCAGGCCAGGAAATAGATAAAGGGCGTGCCGATGCCCCAGGTAGAAAACCAGTCCGATGCCGCCTTTGCTTTTGCATAATAAGCGATTGAATCACTGGTGCTGTTGGCTGCATACACCGCATAGCCGATTGACAATAAAACGTGCACGGCAAACATGAGCCAAAGAAAACTTTCAGAATGCACATGAAATTTATTACTGAAAGCTTTTATCATATAAGCATTTATCAGTACTATCAGGAATATGACGAGGAATATATCCATACATTAAAAAAGCTCCATGGAGCCCAGCGAGGGCTGCCATTTGCTAAACTTGTTAAAGTTATTAAGATTATCGGTTGCAAGCGGCCTGATCGTAATTACGGGACCTTTTTTAAATGGCCCGATTAAACCGGTGATGTGCTTTTTCCCTTTCATAAATAAAGGAGATGCCCCACAGGATACCATTGCCGGCCTGATCATTTTTACAAGTTTTTTAAAGGCGCTCTTTGCGGGCCGCGGATCCGTGAAGCCAGGCTCCGTCCAAATTTCACAAATGCGCAATTCTATAAACCGGTTCAATTTTTTTAGCCTGAATATAAACCCAAATTTTCCGGGTTCGATAACAGCTCCATAAGTCGCCACGGGACAATCGCGGTATCGCCAGCTCAGGTATTTATAGTCAAGCGGCGTATGAAGAAAAATGCTGTCGCCAGGTAATGCCCAGCTGCTTTTTAAGCTCTTTATCGCTGTATCGATGGAGTGTTCCTTGTAAAAAGCTGCTGCTTTTTCCAAGGAAAAAAAACGGGGCGCCAGGCTTCCACGACCCAGGTATAAAGGCAAACGCCCGGCGATGGACCAACCCATTTTTAAATATCCCTGCATGCTTACGGGATTAGGCGAATTAAACACCATACCCGTGCCTTCAACCTTACATTCATCCACAACCTGCAGGGTTAATTTTTTAAAGATACCCTTTCCCTGGAAATGGGGATCAGTAGCCGTATCAACGGCTCTGACAGCAGAAATATTTTCAGTTTTCGATTCCCAACTCCAACGCATAAACGCACGCAGCCCCACGATACGCCCGTCTTCAACAGCCAGTAATACCTTGGACCTGCCAAAAGGGTTTTTCTCATGCTTCCATAAAAAGTAAGCCTCCGTTTTAGGCGTAAGCGCTTCCCCGATACTCTGTTTTAATAAAGCAATGATATGTGTAAGATCTTCTTTGGTTGACTGACGGATGATCATTTTAAAAAATGCATTTTAATTTGTATTGGACGCTCAATGATAGATTTCAGGTATTTGTTACGAACTATCGAAGCCTTGGTACGAACTGTAAAAAAAATTACCGTTTGTTACGCCTGTCCACCCCTTACTTAATAACCACGCCCGCATACATCGCTTCCATTTCTGCCACCATCACTTTTAAACTAAATGCTTCTTCTACCCGTTGGCGTGCCTTTTTACC
>JACMPR010000256.1 GCA_014377385.1 Ferruginibacter sp.
TTGCCGAAGCCATGAGTGAAACAGCCGGCAACACCGGTTTAAACCTTGTAATGGCACTTAGTTATAGCAGCAGGTGGGAGTTGACGAATGCTGTTAGAAACATTGCTATAGCCGTAAAGCAGGGTACAATAGATCCGGCTGAAATTACACAGGAAACGCTGCAAAGCCACCTTACTACAAAAGATTTTCCTGACCCCGAACTAATGATCAGGACAAGCGGAGAATTCAGGGTAAGTAATTTTTTATTATACCAGCTCGCTTATGCCGAGTTGTATTTTACCAATACCCGCTGGCCAGACTTTCGTAAAGAAAATCTTTACGAGGCCATTTTAGATTTCCAGCAGCGGGAGCGGCGTTTTGGAAAAACAGGCGCACAGGTAAAAAAATAAGAAAGTACAAATGAATGAGTTTGTATATATAAATTAAGTGAGGATGCTTTTTTTACCCGGGATCTGCAACATCCCCGCTTTCATTTAACAAATTGTTTTCATTAATGGGCTTAATTTGCCGCACGTAAAAAAACCAATTGATGCACAGGATTTACCAGAACTTTTTTTTTCTTACAGTTTTATTTTTGTCCGGGCAACATGTATATGCCCAGGTAATTGCAGATACCACGCCTGTATCAATAAATCCTGCCTTACAAGAAATTTTAGAAGCAAGAACAGCAAAAACTTACACGATTGCAGGTATAACTGTGGTAGGATCCAAAGCTTATGATCATAATCTGATTATTTCAATTTCGGGAATGGCCGTGGGCGACAAAGTACAGATACCAGGCACAGATCTTTTTTCCAAAGCCATCGCAAAACTCTGGAAGCAAAGTCTTGTTTCTGATGTGCAGATAAACTTTACGAGGTTGGAAGAAAGTAATTTATACATTGAAATTGAGCTCACGGAACGCCCCCGCTTATTGGATTTCACATTTACTGGTATTAAAAAAGGTGAAAAGGATGACCTTGAAAAAAAGGTTGAACTTGCCAAAGACAGGGTACTTACAGAGAATATGCGATTGAGCGCAGTAGAAGCGATCCGTAAATTTTACTTTGATAAGGGCTACAGGAATGTGCAGATAGAAATGGTGGAACAGCCGGTAACCGGCGTAAGCAATGCTGTTGTTATTAACTTTAAGATTAATAAAGGAAATAAAGTAAGGATTAATTCCATCAATTTCACCGGCAATGAGACTGTTACAGATCAGAAATTGAAAAAGCAGATGAAGGGTACCAAGGAGATGACAAGATTTACATTGTTCCCCGATAAAGTTATAAGCCCTTACGGGGATAGCAGCAAGCAGCTCTCCTTTAAACAATATCTAAACACGGTTAGCTTTCTTTCCCCTACCAGAACAGGTATGTTTATCGATCCCTATTTCAGGCCCAAATTTTTCAATGGATCCAAATTCAGTGAGAAGAAATACTCAGAAGATAAAGAAAGGGTGCTGGGATACTACAATTCCCAGGGATTTAGAGATGCGCAGATCGTGGCCGATACACAGTTTTACTCGCGTGACAGTTTGCAGGGTCATTTGAATATCGATATCAGGGTGAACGAAGGACGCAAATATTATTTTGGAAATATTACCTGGAAAGGAAATACAAAATACTCTGATTCTGTTTTGAATATTTTACTCGGCATCAACAAAGGTGATATTTATAACATCGATTTGCTGAACAGGAGGCTCGGTAAACAGCTTACTGCAGAAGGCGGTGATATAGGCAGTTTATACCAGGATGATGGATACCTTTTCTTTCGGTTAGATCCGGTGGAAACGGCTGTGTACAATGACACCATCGATTTTGAGATCCGCATGACAGAGGGTCCGCAGGCCACTTATGGTAATATAACAGTTACGGGTAACGATAAAACCAAAGATTACGTTATCCTGAGGGAATTGAGGACAATACCAGGAGAGAAATTCAGCCGCTCAGATATCATACGTACGCAGCGTGAATTATCGCAGCTTGGTTACTTTAACCCGGAGAAGATCAATCCAAATGTTATCCCGAATGCCGATAATGGCACAGTGGACATTAATTGGCAGGTTGAAGAAAAATCCTCTGATCAGTTAGAACTTTCGGCAGGTTTTGGTGGCGGTATAGGTTTAACCGGAACACTCGGTGTTACATTCAACAACTTCTCACTAAAAAATATCGGCAACAAATCTTCCTGGGATCCATTACCATCAGGTGGCGGTCAAAAATTAAGTTTAAGGGCACAGTCTAACGGCAGGGCGTACAGGTCGTATAATTTCTCTTTCACAGAGCCATGGCTTGGTGGTAAAAAGCGAAACTCATTCTCAATAAATTATTTCAATACCAAATATGCGAATTCCTATAACAATGCAGGTAGCTATTGTAAATCATGTGGCGATACTTCGTATGTAAAAACAGTGGGCTTTGGCGTTTCGCTGGGTAAGCAGTTAAAATGGCCGGATGATTATTTTAATCTTATTTACACCGTTAATGTTCAGCAATACAAGCTCAAGAATTATAGCAATATCTTCCAGGGACTTAGCAATGGCAACTCTACCAACATTAGCTTAAAACTAACATTGTTGCGTAACTCTGCTGGTCCAAGCCCAATCTTCCCGACCAGTGGCTCGAATTTTATGGCGAGTGGCCAGTTTACCCTTCCTTATTCCCTGATCGGTATTTCGGATGGGGCCGCCAATCAGTACAAATTACCAGAGTTTCATAAATGGCGTTTTACCGGGGAATGGTATACGCCAATCGGAAGAGGGAGAGGAGAAGACAAAAACAAACAATTTGTTTTGAAAGTAGCGGCGAAATATGGCTTTATCGGAAGGTACAATCACAAACTTGCAGTGTCGCCATTTGAACGTTTCCAGGTGGGAGATGCCGGTTTAAGCAATACCACTGCTTTGTTAGGTTATGATATTATCTCACACAGGGGATATCCTGTTTACAGTAATTCAAATCCTAAAATTAATCCTGATGGCATAACTCCTGCGCAATATTTCACCATTTTTAATAAATACACAGTGGAACTTCGCTACCCGTTCAGCACCAGTGCCAGCAGTACTATTTATGGATTGGCATTTTTTGAAGCGGCCAATGGATGGTATGATTTCAAAAGTTACAATCCTTTCAAGCTTCGTCGTTCTGCCGGTGTAGGCGCCCGTTTTTTCCTGCCTATGTTCGGACTACTTGGCTTTGATTACGGTATTGGCTTCGATAGGTACAACAATACAAGCGGTATAAAAGGCGCTGCTAAATTTACATTCATGCTGGGACAAGAGGCAGAGTAAACGTTATTCACTAATTTGCACAATCACTTATTTTTAAAAAATTATAAATGAAAAAGTTATCGCTACTTACTCTTTTTGTGGCTTTTATTTCCCTGGGAGTAGATGCCCAACGTTATGCCGTAATCGATTCTAAATATATTTTAGATAAGATACCTGATTATAAGGAAGCACAAAAAAAGCTGGACCAATTTAGCGAATTGTGGCAGCAGGAAATTGACCAGAAACAAATCGCCATGGATAAGTTGGTAAAGGATTATGATGCAGAACAGGTTATGCTGCCCGATGCGTTAAAAAAGAAGAGAGAAGATGAGATCTACAATAAGGAAAAAGAGTTGCGTGACCTTCAAAAGAAGCGGTATGGCTTTGAAGGCGACCTGTTTAAAAAAAGACAGGAATTAATTAAGCCGATCCAGGACAAGGTTTACAACGCGGTGCAAAAACTGGCAGTAGAAAAACAATATGATTTTATACTGGATAAAAGTGAAGGAATTACCGTTATCTTTGCCGACCCAAAATTGGATAAGAGCGAGGACGTACTGAGGAATATGGGTGTTAAATAAATGACAACAGGCAAGACTTGCGCAGCAAATTCTTACAATTAAACCACTTATATAAATAGTAAACAGTAAAAAAGAAATGAAAAAATTAATAGTAGCAGTTGCCATGGGATTAGGAATGTTTAGTGCATCCGCGCAAAACAAAATCGGATATATTAATACAGACGAACTGATAGGTGTGATGCCCGAAGCAGCAAAAGCCGATACTGAGTTAAAAGAATTCCAGGCATCACTGGTGCAGCAAGGGCAGGACATGGCGAAAGAGTTTGACGATAAAGACAGCATCTTTGTAAGAGATTCTGCCAGGCTTTCTCCCAGTATGAAAGACATCAAAAGAAATGAACTGGTCGCCTTGTACCAGCGTGTTCAGAGCTGGAACCAACAGGCGCAGGAAATGTACCAGGCGGAAGCCCAGAAAAAAATCGCACCGATCCGTACCAAAGCACTGGATGCTATCCAGGCGGTGGCAAAAGAAAGTGGATACACTTATGTTATCGATTTTAATTCATTGCTGGTTTATCCTGCAGGTGATAATCTTTTAACCCTGGTCAGGAAAAAACTAAATATCAAAGACACTGGTTCTGCACCGGTAAGACCAGCAGGAACAACTCCCAGGAAAGGATAAATATTTTTTAGATCTATTTCAAGCCATCCGTATATACCACGGATGGCTTTGTTATTTTTGTTGGATGATTAACCAACCGATCGGCGTTTTCGACAGTGGCTATGGAGGGCTGAGCATATTGAAGGAGATCGTTCAACAATTGCCGGGCTATGATTATGTTTACCTGGGTGATAACGCAAGAGCTCCTTATGGCACCCGAAGTTTTGAAACCGTTTACCAATACACGCTCCAATGTGTAAAATGGTTCTTTGAGCAGGGTTGTCCGCTGCTGGTGATAGCCTGCAATACCGCGTCAGCAAAAGCCCTTCGAACAATACAGCAAAATGACCTTCCTGCACTCGGTACTGAAAAAAGAGTACTGGGAGTAATAAGGCCTACCTCAGAAATAATCGGGCATTATACAAAGACCGGGCATATAGGCATTATGGGTACCACCGGCACCATTCAATCTAATTCTTACGTGATAGAAATTGAAAAATTTTTTCCAAACCTGGTCGTAAGCCAGGAATCATGCCCCATGTGGGTTCCATTAGTTGAAAACAATGAATACCAATCTCCCGGCGCTGATTATTTTGTAAAGAAACACATCGATCAGCTGCTGAAAAAAGATGCTGCCATTGATAGTATTTTATTGGCATGTACTCATTATCCCCTGCTCATGGATAAAATCCTGCAATACATGCCCAAGGATATTTCGGTGATAACCCAGGGAACGATTGTAGCCAAAAGCCTGGAGGATTACCTTCAAAGACATCCTGAAACAGCTGTAAAATGCAGTAAAAACGGGCAGAGGTATTTTTTTACTACCGGTGATACGGCAGATTTTAACAACCATGCCAGCCTGTTTTTTGGAGAAGAAGTGCAGGCGGAAAAGGCGATGTTAATGTAGCGCCATGAGTTAAGAATGAAGAGATTGTGAGGTCAATCTTACACAGCACTGAACAATAAATCAGCGTTATTTCTATTGCCAGTTCCAACTTTAACCGAGGCCCTAAATTCTTTCAATTTATCCGGATATTTATGGAAACTCCTGGTCATGAATATTTCACTGAAAACGGCAGCCGGGAAAATCCTGCGTTTTCCGATTGACCGGAAAAAAAGTTTCACTTTAAATATCAAAATCTTTCCATTTCATTTCCTGTTTTACAACGAAACCCCTACCTTTGCCGTCCTTTCACAAGCAGCGGGGATGGTGCCCGGCTGATCGAAACAGAAATTAACAATATTTGTAAAAGGAAAAAATATTAAAAATGCCCGGAAAAAAAAGAACCTACCAACCCCATACCCGCCGCAGAAAATCTGTTCACGGATTTCGCAGGCGCATGCAGGATGCAAACGGCCGTAAAGTTTTGGCAAGCCGCAGAGCAAAAGGACGTCACAGACTTACTGTCTCTGATGAGCACGGTTCAAAAAAATAGACTGATCTGCTTCCTTGTCTTTAGCAATGAAGTAAAATGTATATTAGCCTCTGCATGTGCAGGGGCTTTTTCAATATGATAAGGTGACAATTACACGATACTTCTATAAAAAAGAGGATAAACTCAAAAGTCGAAAAACAATTGAGTTATTGTTTGGTAGAGGCAATAGTTTTTCTATTTTTCCTTTTAAAATAATATGGCTGCCTGAAAATAAAGAAGCGGTATTACAAACCGGTGTTGGAGTTAGCAGCCGGCATTTCAAAAAGGCTACTGACAGAAACCGGATAAAAAGGCTGATGCGGGAAGCTTACCGGCTTCAAAAAACAGCACTGCAGGATCACCTGCAAGACAAACATATCCAACTTTCTGTTTTTATATTGTACGTGGGTAAAGACCTGCCGGGTTATGACATGGTGTTCGAAAAATTTGCACTATTATTAAAGAGGCTTATAAAACTTACGAATGAAAGCGTTCAGAAGTCTGCTTAATTTCCCTTTTATTGCCATAATAAAAATATACCAGTGGGTACTCTCTCCTTTACTGGGGCCAAAATGCAGGTACACGCCAACCTGTTCCAATTATGCGCTGGAAGCTTTCAAAAGATACGGGCCATTGAAAGGTTTTTGGCTTTCGTTGAAAAGAATCAGTCACTGCCATCCCTGGGGTGGTCATGGCCATGACCCGGTTCCCTGAATTGATTTGAAAATTTCGTGGTTTGAAGATGTTTCGTGTTATGCTGCTGACATAACATAAGGGTCATCTTTAAGACAGCCTAAAAGAACTTTTCAAAGATGAAGTCAACTCCTATAAGTCTTCGAGTTTGAAGATCACCAAATTTCAATTACTCAGATAAAATCAACCAAATCCTGGTTAAGTTTCTCTTTATCTGTAAACCAAAGGCCGTGGGGTGCATCTTTATACACTACGAAAAGCGCCCCTTCAATCATTTTGAATGCCTCCTTCCCTGTGGCATCCATCGGTACTATCTTATCTTTATCACCATGAATAATAAGTGTTGGAACATTTATTTTAGAAACATCCTGGCGAAAGTCGGTTGCAGAAAATGATTTGGCACACTCCAGGGTCGCGATAGGAGAAGCATCCATTACTCTTGTAAGCGAATTTTGTAAAAAAGCGGTACTTACCGGATGATTGGTAAGACTTACGCCAAAAAAATCTTTATTAAAACTTTCCATAAATGCCGGACGGTCATCCATCATACCCTTTGCCATCTTATCAAATTCTTCCTGTGGCACACCGTTAGGATTATCCGCCGTTTGAAGCATGTATGGAACCACTGCGCTTACCAGTACTACCTTACTCACCCGGGCACCACCGTACAAACTAAAATATTTTGCAATCTCACCACCACCCATTGAAAAGCCAACAAGGGTTACATCCTTTAGATCCAATTGATCCAACAAGGCTTTCAAATCTCCGGCGAGTGTATTGTAATCGTAACCGGTAAATGGGCGGTCGGAGTTTCCAAATCCTCTTCTATCGTATGTAATACAACGCAAGCCCTGCTGCGGCAATTGCGTAACCTGGTATTCCCACATCGAGCCACTTAATGGCCAGCCATGTATAAAAACTACAGGCTTTCCTTTTCCGGAATCTTCATAATAAATATCAATAGGCTCACTGCTGGTTTGGGCAGATTTTATAAAAGGCATAAAATAGAAATTAAAATGAAAAATAGTTTGACAGCTATCTTACTTCAAAGATGCTGCCACTAAAAAATAGGGCAACCTAAAAATTAAGAAAGGATTTTTAAGAGAAGTGTAGAATTAATTACACTATTAAGTTTCCCGGGGATTAACGTTGATTGAATACGGCTGATCATTGGTTAAGCGGATTGAATCTTCGTAAATCTGCGTTTCTTTAATCTTCTTATATCTGCGGGAAAAGCTTCTGTAAGATTTCCCGCTGATTTGCGCTGATTGAATACCGCTGATGTAAGGTGATTTGTGCTGTGGATGTAGGAGTGTATCGGGAAAAATTTCTTGTGGATCCCACTGATTGAAACAGCTGATCATCGGTTAAACGGATTGAATCTGCGTAAATCTGCGTGTCTTTAATCTCGTTAGATCTGCGGGAAAAAACTTCTGTAAGATTTCCCGCTGATAGAATACAGCTGATCATTGGTTAAGCGGATTTCATCTGCGTAAATCTGCGTGTCTTTAATCTACTTATATCTGCGGGAAAAACCTCTGTAAGTTTCCCCGCTGATTTGCGCTGATTGAATACCGCTGATGTAAGGGGATTTGCGCTGTGGATGTAGGAGTGTAGCGGGAAAACTTATTGCGATTTCCCACTGATTGAATACAGCTGATCATCGGTTAAGCGGATTGAATCTGCGTAAATCTGCGTGTCTTTAATCTCCTTAGATCTGCGGGAAAAACTTCTGTAAGTTTCCCCGCTGATTTGCGCTGATTGAATACCGCTGATGTAAGGGGATTTGATCTCTGTGAGGGTGAAAGTCTGATGAAGAAATACAGGTATAAATATTATTGTCCGGATTAAATTATTTCGATTCTACACAAACCTTCCTCGTACTGGGTTCTGAGTGCCAACTTGAGTTACAGGTAAAAGGTTGAAAGCATAACCCGGACAATAATATTATAAAAAGCCAAGAATTATTTTGAAGCTGCATCAAATCTTTCCGCAACTTTATTCCAGTTCACTACGCTCCAGAAAGCTGTCAGATAATCTGCACGTTTGTTCTGGTATTTAAGGTAATAGGCGTGCTCCCATACATCAGCGCCCAACACCGGTGTTCCTTTCACCTCGGCAACATCCATTAGGGGGTTGTCCTGGTTAGGTGTAGAACTTACTTCAAGTTTACCGTCTTTTACGATCAGCCACGCCCAGCCGCTGCCAAAGCGGGTCATGCCGGCATTGTTGAACTTTTCTTTTAATGCATCAAAAGAACCAAACGCCGCCATAATTGCTTCCGCTAATTTTCCGGAAGGATTGCCCCCAGCATTTGCAGCAAGGCTATCCCAGAAAAAATTGTGATTCCAATGTCCGCCACCATTGTTGCGCACCGCCGGGCTGATGGTTCCTGCATGTTTTACCAGTTCTTCAATTGTTTTATTTTCATTATCCGTGCCGGCAATGGCTTTATTTAAATTGTCAACATAAGCCTGTTGGTGCTTGTCATGATGTATCTGCATGGTTTGTTTGTCAATATGCGGTTCCAATGCTTCATAGGCGAAGGGAAGCGGTGCTAATGTGAAAGCCATAACTTATAATTTTATACGTGTAAAAAAATGATTGTCAGAATTTACCTGCAAAATTAAAGCCTAACAATGGTATTTATAATTATTTTAATGGGATGTTTCTAATATCGGAAATGTATACTATCCAAAAGAGGATAATCTTGAACATGTTTTTTATTCTCCGAAGGTTCAAATTACTTCAACTTTTTTTTATTTGATCAGGCTGTATTTTTCAGCAAACTTTACCAGCATTTACCCGGGTATACTTTATTACAAGCGCTTACTTTTAAAAAAATCTTTCATTAATTTACTACATTCCATTTCCAGGATACCGCCGGTAATAATTGTTTTTGGATGAAAAGGATTGTTGGTGCCCGCAATTCTTCTGTACCCGTTCTTTTCATCGTAAGCACCAAAAACAATGCGCCCGATCTTTCCCCAAAACATGGCTCCACTGCACATCAGGCAAGGTTCTACCGTTACATACAACGTTGCATCAGGCAAATATTTAGCGCCTAAAAAATTATAGGCGGTGGTAAGCGCCATCATCTCCGCATGCGCTGTACTGTCATTAAGTAATTCTACCTGGTTGTAAGCTTTTGCAATTACCCTTTCATTCATAACAATGATGGCGCCAACCGGCACTTCATCATTATCAAAAGCTTTTTGCGCCTCCCGCAGGGCCACTTGCATATATTGTTCATCACCCATAAGATGTTAACTGATATTTAGTATAACTTTAAATCAAATTTAGGCAAATGTCGTCTCTAAATAAATTAACGTCCCTCCGTGATTTTTATAATAGTGCTGCAACAAGGCCTTTTGAATTCAGGAAGCAACAATTACTGAAATTAAAAGACGCATTGGTTAAATACGAAATTCAAATTTATGCCGCACTTTTTGCTGATCTAAAAAAAAGTCCCGAAGAATGCTGGGTAACGGAAAATGGTTTCGTACATGCGGAGATTAGCCATACTTTAAAACATTTAAAGAACTGGATGCAGCCGGAGAAAATTAAAACCAACCTGCTCAATCTTCCTTCTAAAAGTTTTATCCTTGCCGAACCACTCGGGGTTGTATTAATCATCAGCCCATGGAACTATCCCTTACAACTACTTTTTACACCCATGGTCGGTGCTATTGCTGCAGGAAACTGCATTGTGTTAAAGTCTTCTGAATTCGCTCCCGCCACTTTAAAAATAATGAAGCAACTTATTGAAGAGACTTTTGATCCGAACTATATTTTATTTACAGAAGGGGATGGTGGGGTTGTAGTTCCTGGGTTGATGAACAACTTTATTTTTGATCATGTATTCTATACCGGTAGCACTGCTGTTGGCAAGCTCGTATATCAAATGGCCGCGGCAAATTTAGTACCGGTAACGCTGGAACTGGGCGGTAAAAGTCCGTGCGTGGTAGAAGCAGATGCTGACATTAAAGTAGCTGCCCGGCGTATTGCCGTGATGAAATTTTCCAACGCCGGGCAAATGTGTGTTGCACCAGATTATGTGTTGGTGCATGAATCACAAAAAGAAACGCTGGTAACTGAAATAAAAAAGTCATTAAAGCAATTTTTTGGCGAAGATGCAAAAGCAAGTGAGAATTTCGGAAAAATAATTAATGAAAAACAGTTTGACAGGCTGGTAAGATATTTTGATGACGGTAAAACTATTGCCGGTGGCAGAACAGACAGGGATAAACTATACATTGAACCTACGCTTCTGGACCAGGTAAGTATGGACAGCAACATTATGAAGGAAGAAATTTTCGGCCCGTTGTTACCCATACTTTCATTTAATACAATGTCGGATGCATTAAAAATCATCGCTCAAAATAATAATCCACTTGCATTTTATGTTTTCACTTCCGACAGTAAAAAGGAAGAGAGCTGGTTACAGGCTGTAGCTTTTGGCGGAGGCTGTATCAACAACGCCAGTTGGCATCTTACCAATCATCATATTCCCTTTGGGGGGCGTGGCTTTAGTGGTACCGGACAATATCACGGAAAATTCACTTTTCAAACATTCAGTCACCGGAAAGCAATTATGAAAACGCCCACCTGGTTTGACCCGTCTGTAAAATACCCGCCATTTAAGGGGAAATTGAAATTGTTTAAGTGGGTAATTAGATGAGTCCTGGTCTCGCAAGGCTTAACTTTGTCCATCTTTAAAAAATACTTCAGACAATAACAAACATGAAATACTTTCTCTACGGCTCGTTTATATTATTTGTGTTTGTATGCATCTTTGTGGTTACCGTAAACTGGAATTTAAAAAATATGACCTTAAAACAAAAGTTATTAAAGGCGGCTTATCCTGCCTTAATGTGGTTTTCGAAAAAGCCAGGCCCGCAATCGATAATATCAGGAAACGGTACAATACCACCCGCATCATTTTATTTGCTAACAGACACTTCGATCAACGGGCAGGCATTTAATTTTGAACAATTCAAAGGAAGAAAAATATTGTTGGTAAACACGGCTTCCGACTGCGGCTACACGGCACAGTATGAAGCGCTTGAGCAGTTGAGCCAGAAATATCCCGGTAAACTTGCTGTCATCGGTTTTCCTTCCAATGATTTCCAGGACCAGGAAAAGGGAACAGATGAAA
>JACMPR010000257.1 GCA_014377385.1 Ferruginibacter sp.
TCTTTATCCTGTAAAATGTCGAATACCATTCCCTGAGATAAACCCTGTGCGATTGATATGGTCTCGTACGTACTTGGACTCTGAGCAGTACTTTGAAACACCCTCACCATAAGAAGAAGGCTCAACAGAAAGGTTTGTAGTATTTTAAATCTCGTCACAGCTACATAAATATAACCGGAAAAAATATGTACCCGGAGATATTGAGGAAAAAATTGCCAGTTTTTATAAAAATGACGAATAAATCCTATGTATTCACAATTTGTCCTATTGTTAGAACTACAAGTACTAAAACCTGACGAAAACCTATATGCCTGCCTGCCTGATCATGTGGAACTTTACGTGGCGGCAAGAGCTAAGTAGTTTTACATCTCTGATAACCAAACATAAGAACATTGCAAAGCTTTTCGGCTGACTATTCGCTTTGCAGGGATGCATGTTTTATTTGACGGAAGGCTTTGTTAAAAAGGAAATCAAAGCTGGAAAAGAGTCACTGACATTTAAGGATTTTTAAAACCCGGCTTTCAAAAGATGAAGCAGCATGCTATTCCGTCCTATGGTAACAAACAGAAAATAGTTATCAAAACCAGCAATAAAATATTTGAAAAATGAAGGCGATTATCAGCATTCCGCTAAACAGAAGCAATGATATACCGTCACTCTCGGAAAATACTTTTTTAAGGTATTTTAACTTCATTGCCTTGTATGTGGCCCAGGGTATTCCAGAAGGTATGGCGTTCTTTGGTATTCCTGCCTGGATGGCTATGAACGGTAAAACACCCGGAGAAATTGGCAGCTTTGTTGCGGCTGTCGGACTTCCCTGGAGTTTTAAAATAATTGTTGCACCGTTGATGGACAGGTTTACTTATTTACCCATGGGGCGCAGGAGGCCCTGGGTTATTTTTGGGCAGTTGGGATTGATGGTAAGTTTTATTGCCATGGCCTATGTACCGGATCCACTCAATAATTTAAACCTCTTTACGGCTGCAGGTTTTGCCGTCGGGTTTTTTGGCGCCTTCCAGGACGTAGCAACTGACGGTATGGCCATTGATATTATACCGGTTAACCAACAGGCAAGAGCAAACGGATACATGTGGGGTGCGAAAATTATCGGCACTTCAGCGTCGCTTGCCCTTGGAACCTGGCTCCTGCACAAATATGATTTCTCAAGCGCCATATTGATGCTTTCGGTGGTTGTTTGTGTGATTATGATTGTGCCGTTGTGCCTGCGGGAACGTCCCGGTGAAAAGCTATTGCCGTGGACAACCGGAACCGAGGCCGCAGAAAATAAAAAAATTCAGATAACCAGTTGGTCAGTCATATTTAAATCTTTGTACAAGGTATTTACTTTACGCAACAGCCTGCTATTCGCAACAATTGCATTTATTACGCAAGGTTCCTTTAATTACATCGATACACTCATACCAATTTTCACTGTGCAGGCGCTTGGCTGGACTGACCAGGCTTACTCGCAATTCTATGCTGCTGCAAGTTTAATTGGTGGCATCAGCGGTATGTTTATTGGCGGGATGCTCATAGATAAGTTTGGAAAAATACGCATGTTAAACATCTATTTCTTTCTGCTGGTCTCATTAATTACTTCACTCGCTTTTTGCAAAATGTATTGGGTGAACACCTGGTTTATCAGCGGTTTTATGATCATGTACCAGGTATTGTATGTTTTTGCTACGATTGGAGTATTTGCAACTGCCATGCAGTGCTGCTGGAAAAAAGTTTCTGCCACCCAATTTACTTTGTACATGACCATTTCAAACATTGGTCGCATCGTTGGCGCCAAATCAATAGGACCTGTAAAAAACCTGCTAAGTTGGGAATATACACTGTTTTTGTTTGCACTAATGATTGCGGTAGCATGGATAGTGATTCAATTTATACATATGGATCAACAAGTAAAAAGGGTATCGGAACTGGAAAGCAACGACCTCCAACACAGCAGGTAAGGAATTAAACAATGCCGTAATTCCCGAACTTAAATTACAGCCTATGGAACGGTAAATCGATTTTTTAATTACTTCCTTCATAACATCACACATAAACGGGTTCAGCCGAAAACCGATCAGAGTAGGCATCAAAACAAACCATCATGAGCAACAAAAATTACTTTCTATTAGCAACGATATGCGTTGCTTTTTTTTCTGCAACGATTTCGTGTAATAATCCTGCTAAAGAACCATCAACTACAACCCAGGCAGCAGCTACCGAACAAAAATCGGCACCCCCTGATATGGCTAAAGTCAAAACCGAAATACAATCACTGGAAACTGCCTGGTCGGAAGCAGACAATGCCCGTAATATAAATGCGGTGGCAGCTTTTTATGCCGATGATGCAGTGAGTATGGGCAATAATAATCCCATGCTGGTAGGAAGAGCTGCAATTAAAAAAGATATCGAAGCCGGCCTTGCGAAGCGAGTAACTGGATCCACCACTTTGTATGAAGTAATGGATGTATTTGGGAATGAAAACAGCGTTACGGAAACTGGCAAAATAATACGGAAAGATTCAACCGGTAAAGTATTCTACACAGGAAAGTATATGGCTGTATGGGAAAAACGTGACGGCAAATATATCTGCGTAAGAGATATCGGTAATGATGATGTGAAAGAAAAGTGATCGCCATGCGCACATAGTAACAATTGTCTGAAACGAAGAAATCGTTCATTTGCTGTGTATCAAAATATTGTCAATACAATTTCAAAGCACTTGATTAACCAGACGATTCCAAGTAACGGTTGTTTAGATAAATGTCTACTTTAACCGAAAACCATTTAAGTCATGTCAAAGTTTTTATCTTTCTCAATTGCTATTGTTTTTTTCTTTCGCTTTTTCATTGGGTGCGATGAGGCCAAAACCAAAAAAGCCGCTTTAGCCGATACTACAATTATTGAAAGACCGGAGTATTTTTTACTAAGGCCTGAAACGGAAAAGTTGTACGGCTATTCGCATGCCGTGAAAATTGGAAATGATATTAAAGTTTCAGGAGCTGTAAGCATGGATGACAAGGGTATCCCCACGGCAAAAGGAGACCTGTTGCAACAGATGAAAAACTGTTACAGTGACCTGGAAAAAATATTGAAACATTACAACTGCAGTTTTGATGATGTAGTAGTCGAAAATATTTTTACTACTGATATGCCGGAATTTTTAAAACAATCGGCGTATAGAAATGAAATTTATAAAAAAAGATTTCCGACAGGCTCCTGGCTAGGTGTAAAAGAACTGGCGTTGCCGGAGTTTATGATTGAAATAGAATTGGAAGTATATAAAGCGGATGAATAAAGTAATATAAATAATATTTTGTCTATACAATTAGACAGATTTTTTAACATTAAAACAATCAACATGAAAAAGTCAATTAAATTTGGTTTGCTGGTAACATTAGCTGTTGCAGCATTTATTAATCCATTAAAAGCCCAGGAGGCTACAAAAGAGCTGGCAGCATTCACTCAAAAATTCCAGGATGCCTACAACAAAAAAGACGACAAGGCATTGAAGGAAATGTACACGAAAGATGCCATTAGAACAACATCCGATAAAAAAACCATCATAGGTAACGAAGCCATCGGAGCTCAATTTGCCGAGTATTTTAAAGATGACATTACAATAGAAATTAAACAAACCAAAGTGGTAACAGCAACTGATGGCACTGCCACAGCTACGGGAACTTACCATGTAACCGGCACTTCTAAAACCGGGGAAAAGATAGACAGGCAAGGCGGCTATAACAACAAAGCTGTAAAAGTGAAAGGCCAATGGAAAATATCAAAAAATGTTCTTACTGCGTTATAAAACAGAGAATTCTACTCAAGCCACCGTTATAGATTTTTTATAACGGTGGCTTTTATTAGTTACCCTATAAGTTTGAGAAAATATTCCTGATGGCCTCTATTCCAAAACAAAGAATCGCATCCATAGACCTTTTGAAAGGTTTGGTGATGGTAATAATGGCACTTGACCATGTAAGAGATTATTTTCATTATTCATCTTTCTTTCCTGGAACAAGAGCGCAATTAATTAATAGTTGAGCTATGAGTGTTAATCACGCGAAAACGCATTCATCATCAATTAGAAGTAGATGAAATTGATTTTCCATTAATTATATCCACCTTGAGAATAATTTAAAAAGCAGGCTACATCGCTTTGCTTTGCATTCCGGGTGATTTAGGATCAAGAGCAATGAATAAATGTTTTTAGTACCTTTTGGTTACATTAAAAGTCCTGAGCGTTTAATACTAATCAAAACGAAACCAGGTTTCTAAGTCAAATGTGCCTGAACAAATATGATAAAGGCGACACAAAAGATAACAACAGAAAAGATGCAGCCGGCTTCAATGAAAGAAAATCTTAAGCGGGAAATTGGCGTACGATCGCTGTCGTTGGCTATTGTAAACATTACTGCAGGCTCCGGCATTTTTATTATACCGGCAATAATCGCGGAAGGTTTGGGCGCTACCGCAATTTTGGCCTACCTGGTTTGTGGGGCATTGATATTTTTAATTGGTTTGTGCCTTGCTGAAGTAGGCAGTAAGACCACTTCAAGTGGGGGAGTGTATACCTACATCGGGAATGCTTTCGGCCCTTTTGCAGGATTTTTAGCAAATAATATTTATTGCTTTGGAGGATGTGTGCTGTCAGCCGCAGCGATTGCCACCGCATTGACGGATACGAGGCAATATTTTTTTCCTATCCTGGGTAATGTAATTCCAAGGGCGTTATTTTTATTTTTCATCTTTGGCGGACTAGTGTTACTGAATATCCGCAGCGTAAAAAACGGTGTCCGGTTTATTGAGTTCGCCACATTGGGCAAACTGATACCAATGGTATTACTGGTAATTGGAGGCGCTAACTTTGTAGCATCTGAAAACCTCCGTTGGGTTACGGAGCCCACGATCAGTAACATCGGTACCGCATCCGTATTGCTTTTTTTTGCATTCCTTGGTTTGGAAGGTCCGTTAAGCAATGGCGGTGAAATAAAAAATCCGAAACGTACAGTACCGCTTGGTATTTTTTTCGGTGTATCAGCCGTGTTGATTTTGTATGTGTCTATACAAGTGGTAACCCAGGGGGTTTTAGGTGCAGACATGGCAGCACACAAAGATGCGCCACTGGCTGCGGTGGCGGGTATTGCTTTTGGCAAATCCGGCACTATGTTAATCATTGCTGCCACTATGCTTTCTATGCTGGGTGCTTTAGGTGGCGAAATACTTTCCATTCCGAGGATATTATTCGCAGGCGCAAGAGACGGATTGTTGCCAAAACCATTGGCGAAAGTACATCCACGCTTTGCTACTCCTCATGTTGCCATCATATTTTACGCCGCATTGGGTTTTATATTCGCAGTATCGGGCGGTTTTAAACAATTGGCCACTATTGCCAGTGCGGCTGTTTTAATTATTTACCTGGGGGTAGTGCTGGCCACTATAAAACTTCGCAAAAGAAATAATGAGACCACTGAAAAGTCTTTTCGTATGCCGGGAGGTGCGCTTGTACCAGTACTGGCCACGGGCGGTATTTTATGGCTGCTGTCTAATTTAACAAGAATAGAACTTATTAGCATCGCTCTTTTTATTTTGGCGTTCGCACTCATGTATTTGATTATTAAAATGGTAAAAAACAAAATCAGGTAATTGGATTCATTATGGCAATTTCGTTTAGGTTATTGTTACCGCGACAACAACAAGAAAACCAGCATCGGCAATAAGTGCAGCAAGTTTTCATAATAATTATGCCTCATTCCTGGCAGATTAAGTCAGCTTAACGAATTACCAGCTACGATTTTTATGCTGGCGAAAA
>JACMPR010000258.1 GCA_014377385.1 Ferruginibacter sp.
AGCTAAAAATAGCTGTTGGTTTACGAACACCCCCCTGTGTACTACAAACCATGCTAAAATACAAAACCCTTTAGTAGCCGGGATTTCAGAAATTAAAAACCAAAATAATCAGGAAAAATGATGAAAAATAGTAGTTTTAGCTGCAATGTGGGTTAAAGATTTATGGCAAATGTACAATTAGTTTACTTATTTAAAGATACTTACACTAGCCGCTGAATCTATTATTTGTTGCGAATCGGATAGTAATTACACCATGCTATTCTTAAAAGATAAACGTAAAATAATTGCTTCCCGTAGTTTAAAAGAGATGGAAGAAATACTGGAAGACTATCCATTTATCAGGGTGCATCATTCGCATGTGGTAAATATCAACGAAGTAGAAAAATACATTAAAGGTGAAGGCGGTTATTTAATTATGAGTGATGGTTCATCTGTAAACGTATCAAGAAGTAAAAAGGATTTGCTGCTAAAAAAACTTTCTTTGCGGTAGCGCCCTGGCTTTATTTACTGATTTACCAGGCAGCTATTTTATATTTTATGGGTATGCCCTGTCGTGGCGCTGCAGTAAACATTTCTGTAAGTTCTTGCTCGGCTACTGATGATCTTCACCATCTTGTATTTATAAAAAAGATGCTAATTTCTGCGTTTCACCGTGTCGTCCAGGTGATGGTAATTTTGTCAACGAATAAAATGCAGTGGATGATTTAGCGTGCGACTGACTGTAAAAACAATACCAGCCCTACAGCTATAAACCAATGCAACTGATAACTAAAACAGGCCATATATGTAAAACCAGTAATCAAACTGTTGCCTTGATTGAAATGCATATTGTTCGTTTACTCAATAAAGTGCTAAACTTGTCATTTTTTTTCCATCAAGTAAATAATAATTAAAAAAAATATTTGCCGTTCGCACTCTGACTTAAACTCACGAACATTATGATCGCCACCCAGCTTGAAAAAACTGTACATGATTGCGCCTGGTAGGGCTGTTGCGAATGTAGAGCAACAATTCAAGGTGGAAGAAGACAATACAGATTTAGGACAGCAGTATAAAAAGGGTACCAAGAATTATAAACTCCTGTTGAATGTTCTTATCAAAAAAATAATGCCTGAAAAATTCTGATCACTTTTTTATAATCTTACAGAATAATTAATACACCAGCGCTCTGTAAATACATGATTATATTTTGAACGATTACACGACAATAAAGCCATGTTATAACAAGAACAGCAAGCCGGTTTTATTTTGGTAAGCATTCTACCAACGCATGCTTTCCTGAAACAAAATCCAAACGGGCCAGTCGGTAAGTAGTCAATTTATTATTCTCTTCGTTAATTTTAATATTTATTTCGATTGGCGGATTGTCAAATACCTGCACCCTTCCGGTAACCGGCCAGGTAATTTCTATTTTTTCAATTGCGGTTGCCTGTCCAATGCCGATGTGTTGCAAAAGTGGGTTAGATCCAAAGCTTGCCCCGGAATTCACCTCCCTGTAAACAGCTCGTTCAACATTATTCTCTTTAAAAGTGACCTTTATTTTTGCGCCAATTGCAGCCCTGTTTGATACCTGTCCCTGCAATGAAAGATTAATCCAGTGGTTGTGATTTTGGCCAGGGTTTAGGTAAAGTGAATTTTCATAGGCATCCCCTTTATAAGCGCCACCCATCTTAATATAGATATCTTCATTGCCGTCATTATCGAGATCAACAAACGACACTCCATGGCCTTTTTGTAAATTGCCCACACGGGCTGAAGTAGTAACGTCTAAAAAGCTCGTACCATTTAAATTTTTAAACAGCTTGTTGGGTACAATAGATTTAAAAGAAGGATTTCCTGTTCCAAGGTAAAAATCAAGATAGCCATCATTGTCGATGTCGCCAAAATTTCCTCCCATCGCAAAAGCAATTTTATTTAAACCCACTTTAGAGGACACGTCTTCAAAAGTTCCATCATGTTTGTTCCTAAACAAAAACACTTTGCCCGCATTGTTAACAGGTGCCTGAATAGCTTCAGCGCCGGCATAACTGGCCAATGAACCGGTAAACTCATAGCCACACACCAGTATATCCAGCCACCCATCATTGTCATAATCCCAAAACCAGGTAGGAAAACTACGGCGCTGATTTTTGCTAACACCAGCCTGCTCACTTACGTCTGTAAACTTAATAGCACCTCCTTTTGTTGATTCGTTTTTTAGTAATATTTTATTCCCGGTGAAGGTAGAGATAAAAATATCCGGGAGGCCATCATTATTATAGTCACCGGAAGTAACTCCTTTTACAAAATCAGTTATGGCACAACCTGCCCTGGCGGCTACTTCAGTAAAAGTTCCATTCTTATTATTCAAATATAATTCACATAGATGTACTTCTTCACCAGGGATCGTTTCATTTCCAATAAACACATCGAGCCAGCCGTCATTATTAAAATCTGCCCATGTGGCGGTTTGGGTGGGATGAAATGACAATAAGCCGCTTTCTTTCGTTACATCTGTAAATGTGCCGTTGCCATTGTTTCTTAATAAGGAATTGGGCGTTTTCCCAAACTTCCCCTTCCAGCCGCCCCTCAAAACGAAAATATCTTTGAAGCCATCATTGTTATAATCGGTTTGCATCATATTCAATCCGCCGGTTAAATACCCTAGTCCGGATGAATCGGATGCATCTGTAAAAGTTCCGTTGCCATTGTTTCGGTAATAGTGCATGGGTTCTGTAAGATCCCAGCTACTAATTATCACATCGGGGTAGCCATCATTGTTGAAATCATCCACAATGCTTCCGCCCCCCTGGCATTTAAAATTCAGTCCCATATTTGCCGCCACATCAGTAAATGGTTTTACAAGATGCGTGGTATCATCATTACTAACCTTTAACAGAAATTGCGGCGGAACTTGTTGCGGATATCCACCGGTAGTCATGTCTGCTATATTCATCAACCATCTTGATTCCAGGTCACCGGGATCATCCGCCAACAATATTTTATATATTTCAATCGCTTTTTCAGCGGCTGTTTTATCCTTGTGCATTCCATTTTTCGAAATAGGATAGATGCAGGATTCCGCGCCATGCATATTAATACAATTCTTTCTTTCGCCCAGGCGGATATAAGCAATAGCCAAATCTTTCAGCACTTGTTGTCTTTGTAAAATATCGCCCGGCGGAATTTTTTTAAGTAAATATTCGAAAATATCAATCGCTTTTTGTTCTTCGCCTAACTGGAGCAGCGCATTTCCCTTTCTGTCAAAAGCGTTGATTACTTCTTCTCGGTTGAATGAGCTATCTATAACAGCATCGCAATGCTTCACTACTGATTCCGGAGAAAAAACGTTATCCGGATGGTTAAAATTTTGTGCTGCTGTTTTTAACAAATCAATCATATCCTGGTTGGGAAGCGCCTTATGTTTGCAGGAAATAAAGAAGTACGCCACCAGTATTATTGAAAGGATAATGTTATGAACTTTATATTTGAGTTGGCGAGCACTATAATTGAACAAATATGACATAATGATTTCAATCATTTAAAAACGAACTTAGATTAATATTACCTGTTTCACAAAAACAAAATAGAGGCTATCAATGGACAGCCTCTATTTTTATTAATAAACTTTCAACCGTTATTTTATTAAAGGGTTGGCAGAAGTTTCGCTCGCCGGAATTGGAAACAAAGACACCTGTCCTGGTGTTGGATCAGGCCGGATGGATGGGTAGTACCCTTTTGCCCTCCAACGTAAAATATTCACATTACTACGTTCTTCACCAGCAAACTCAACAGCGTTTTCATGCATCACTGCTGCTATTGCCGCATCATGCGATGCTGGCGCAACAGGCGGCATGTGTACACTCGCACGGCTACGTACTTCATTGATGTAACTGGCTGCCTGGGCAGGAGTTCCCACTTCGGCTTCACATTCAGCCAGCATCAACAACACATCCGCATACCGAATTAGCCTTTTGTTTATACCATCAGGATGGAACCCGTCATTTGTATAAGGTAAAACCGAATATTTTCTGTATACTCTTTTTTTCACCACTCCCTTATGATTACTTGCTGCAACGTTCATATTGGGTTCTGTTAAAACAGTATCAATAGAGCCATCAGCATTTGGAGATTTAGCCGAATTATATTTATCCCCCGGTTCGAAAAAAGTGAATTTATATCTTGGGTCGTTGGCTTCAAATTCATTAAGTATCTGATTAGAAGGAATGACATTGCCCCATACTATGCCATATTCCTGGCTGCGCATACTACTTGCATCTGCAGTAGCACCTTCACCCACATATCCCCAGTTAAAGTTGTTATCTCCTTTGTCAACCATAGGTAATTCAAAAATAGATTCTGCATTAAACTCGTTCTGGCTCCCGTTTAGCTGAGCGCCTCCTATCTTAACATCGCCATCAAAATTGTCAGAAAAATTAGGAACAAGCGAATATTTATTATAGACATTCAAGAGGGCTGTTTTTGCAGCTGAATAATCACCTTTTTGCATATTAACTCTGCCTAACATTGCATATGCTGCTCCACTTGTAGCACGGCCCTGAGCCGCCGCAACAGGTGGTAATTTTGAAGCTGCATCAGTTAAGTCACTAAGAATTAACACGTAAACATCAGCAGCCGGTGACTTAGCTTTATAACCTGTAATAGTTGTAACAGGTTCAGTGTAAAGCGGCAAATCACCATAATGAACAACTAGTTCAAAATAAGCCCATGCACGTAAAAATTCAGCTTCGCCCACCGTTACATCTCTCTGTGCTGTATTATCGGTTATACTCGGCGCTTTTGAAATTACCAGGTTAGCCCTGTTAATCATTTGATAGTACCCCGTCCACATCTCTGCTATCACTTGGTTAGTAGTTGATGGAGAAGGTTGAATCAATAGCTCCTGAAATCCCGAACTTAACTGAGGCCCACCTGATCCCGTTTCGCCGCCCCTCATATCATGGGCATAAAACGCCGAACGGCCCCACAAATTTCCGGAACGCAAAGTTGAATATACGGCATTTACACCGTTTTGCAGTTCTGCTGCGTTATTAAAATAACTCTCTGTGGTGGGGTTATTTTGATCGAGTACATTTAGCTTTTTATTGCAGGCAATTATCACAAACAGTACTATGATAATTGAAGCAATCAGCGATTTTATATTTCGTTTCATATTATTGATTTAAAAAATTACATTTTTTCTTTTAAAAATTTGCATTGATGCCTATCTGGTATCCCTTTGGTTGAGGATAAACAGCATAGTCAATACCGTTGGTTATTGATGATGAACCTGGTGTTCTGTTTCCTACTTCGGGATCAAATCCGGTATATTTTGTAAACGTCAGGATGTTTTGTGCTGATATATAAATGCTTATATTCTTTACAGCACCTTTTGTTAGTGATTGTAAAGACTTGTCAGGTATATTATAGCTTAAAATTATGTTTTTAAGGCGCAGGTATGAGCCATCCTCAATAAACCGGGGAGAAGGTCGCGCATTGTTGTTCGGGTCGGCAGATATTGCCCGGGGGATATTTGTATTGGTATTCGTTGGCGTCCAGGCGTTCAATACCTGTGTACCGGCATTAAAAAAGCGAATCATACCTTCTGTTGCAGTACGGGTAGCATTGTATATCTTATTACCCTGAACACCCTGGAAGAATACAGACAAGGCAAAATTCTTATAGTTTGCCCCTGCGTTTAAGGCATAGGTAAACTTTGGAATGAAACTGCCTAAAAATACACGGTCGTTAGCATCAATTACGCCGTCGCCATTTACATCTTTAAACTTAAGGTCGCCGGGAGCTGTTCCAGCAGCTTGAACTGCATGTTTGGTTACATCCGCAGCGTTCTGGAAGATGCCTTCTGTCTGCCAGCCATAAAAAGATTGAATAGCACTCCCAGGCTCAGTATTGGTAACATTGAAACCATCGGTAAAATCACCATCAGCCCCTGCTTCAATATTAGCAACGCCTTCTGCTAATTTAAGTACCTTGTTTTGAATAACACTAATGTTACCGCTTACATTCCATTGAAAATCACCCTGCCTTTTAGTATAACCCAATTGCAATTCAAAACCATTGTTGCTCATTGAAGCAATATTTTCAGGTACAGTAGAGTTTAAATATCCAACTGATGGGGGAAGAGGTACAGATAATATCAGGTTATTTGTTTTGCGCCGGTAATACTCCGCAGATAAAGTAAAGGCATTATTGAATAAACCTAAATCCAGGCCTATGTTAATTTGCTTTGTTTTCTCCCAGTTCAATTTTTTGTTTCCAAGGCTTTGTATAGAGGAAGAGGGGCCTGAATTAAGCGAATTGCCAAAAGGATAATAGGCACTATTGGCGTTTACCCCAACCAACCATGGTGTGTTGCCTAAGATTGTTCCATTAAGGCCAGTAACCCCATAACCGGCTCTAAGCTTTAGTTCGGAAATTTTTGTTTCGCCTTTCATAAAATCTTCCTGATCCACTCTCCAGCCTACAGAGCCTGATGGGAATACGGCAAATTTTTTGCCTGGGGCCCATACAGATAGTCCATCTTGCCGGATAGCACCACTCAACAGATATTTTCCTTTAAAATCATAATTCACACGACCCAGGTAAGATACGAGGGCGTTTTTGCCAATCAATGATTGATAAGAGATATTGCTTGCATTGTTGAGCGTTTTGAGCTCATTGGAGGCCTGGTTACCGTTTGCATTCTCGTTACGCACTTGCTGTCCCTGGTATTCATACACACCAATAGCATTAATATGATGATTGCCAAAGGTCCTGTCAAAGGAAAGTTGCTGCGTATACAATTGAACAGTAGAAACAGACCGGTTATTGGTAATTGAGGCCAAAATTGCACTGGAACCGGCAATCGTACCGCCGTCATTAAATATAGGTGAAAAGCGATAATCTAATCCGTTGGCATAATCTATACCAGCAGTTGAACGAAATTTTAGCCAGCTGGTCAAATTTACTTCCAAATAAGCAGTTCCTAAAACCTTTACAGTTGACCTGGTGCCCGGATTTTTCACTATTTGATCTTCAAGTGGGTTGGTTGGGTCGCCACCATCCAGCACCTCGTTTACACCTCTAAAACCGTCGCTGGTAGTAGGATCGTATACCGGCATATAAGGCGCTATTCTGATAACGTTTAACAAGTTTGATCTACTGCCTGTTTCATTATTATCGTACGTCTGATTGCTTGAAGCCATATATAAGTTCTCCCCAAAGGTGAACATTTTGCCAATGTGGTGTTCTGAATTAATACGGAAATTATAACGCTTATATCCTACGGTAGGTGCTGTGCCCGACTGATTAAGATAGCCTGCTGAAGCATTAAAACGGGAAACTTCGTTGCCGCCACTCAGCGCAATGTTCGTTTGATTCATTGCACCTTGTTTAAAATAGGCATCCTGCCAATCAGTAACATTGTTGCCGTATGTTGTTTTAGCATCCTGGTATATTGGCTGGCCAGGATAATTCGGTTTAACGCCAGGAGCAGATTCAAAAAGGGCATCGCGTCTTGGAACTAAACTGCCTCTATAAGCCAGGGCATATTGATCGTATTGTGATGGGTTCAATAAACTGAGCCTTTTAGTGACATCCTGAATGCCATAGTTAGTGCTTAGACTCACATGCATTTTCCCATCCCTTTTACCTTTTTTAGTGGTGATTATAATTACGCCATTGGTAGCCCTGGAGCCATAAATAGCAGCTGCAGACGCATCTTTCAGCACATCTACCGACTCTATATCTCTGGTATCAAATGAAGACAAATCTCCGGTAGGAAATCCATCTATTACATACAGTGGACTAGAAGCGTAAGAGATAGAACTAATACCCCTTATGGTAACGATTGGTTCTGTTCCCGGGCTACCGTTGTTTGTAACAGAAAGACCTGGCACACGTCCCTGCAATGCCTGTTGTACGCTTACTACGGGTAGTTCAGCAATTGTTTTACTGTTAACTGTTGAGATGGCACCAGAAACGGCCGTACGTTTTTGCGTACCATACCCAACT
>JACMPR010000259.1 GCA_014377385.1 Ferruginibacter sp.
GTAAAATTTTGAAAATGAATAGCTAAGTACTTTCATGGTCATAATGATATTGGCTTTACAAACGAAGCTTTGAATTTTAAATGCTGAGATCACTTTGCACAACCGCTGCACATTGCTGCTTCCCGGCTTCGGGCCGTCATCCCTGCCCGAATGACTTTAGTCAGGTGGGGAATGCCGGGGCGCCTTTTTGCTTCTTTTTGGCGAAGCAAAAAGAAGAAATAAGAAAATGAATTTCGCTTTTTAAATAATGCTTCAATATTTCCAAGAAAAGTAAAAGGTTAGATAGTTATAAACCACAGCGCAAAAAATATTTAACCTACATTCAAACGTTTTTCCCCCTACCCGCATTTATATATAAGACAAGCATCACCAAAACTTAACATGGAGCTACAGGAACTTATAAGCGAAGCAAAAAAAGGTTGTAAGGCTGCCCAGGAGGTGCTGTTCTCCCGCTTATCCGATAATTTTTTATCACTGTGCAATCGCTATGTAAAAAATGAAGCTGATGCAGAAGAACGAATGCTCGACGGGTTTTACAAATTTTTCAGGGCACTGCCGCAATTCAGGTATGAATCAGATGCAGCTGTATATGCCTGCATCACCCGCATCATGGTAAATGAATGTATCATGCAGCTGCGGAAAAAACGGGTTTTCAATATCGTTGCTGAGCCTTTGGAAAGGGATGCAATACTTAATGAAGACCTGCTGGACAAAATATCGGAAGCTGAGATTCATGTCCTGATCCGGAAACTGCCGGTGGGCGCAAGAACGATTTTTAATTTACACGCAATCGAAGGATGCCGGCACGACGAGATAGCCCGCTTACTGGGAATAACTGCCGGTGCCTCAAGAGCTCAACTGGCAAGGGCAAGGGCCCTGTTGCAGCAATCAATATCATTTTTAAAAAAGGACTATGAAAATAAGGAATCAAAATAGCAGCTATACGTGGCAGTCACGGGTACGGGAATATGATGTTATCCCTAACAGGACAATAAGTACGGAGGAGAGCTGGAATAAGCTAAGAGAACGCCTGGATAAAGTACCACAAAGAAAAAGCCGGACCTGGTATTGGGTAGCCGCAGCTTCTATTGTATTCTTTTTTGTAATAAAATTAGTTTTTACTCCCGGCAAAGATGAAACGCTTAATCCCGGGTTCACCAAAACGCACAACGTTGTCAAACAAAACCATCAATCGCTTGTCCCGGTTGATACCTTGAAAACCGTAGCAAATACTACGGTTGAGACTTCAGATCCCGGTGCAAAAAAACCGGTAATTAAACCCACTGCCCGGCTCCAGCCGTTGCATTCCAAAAAAGATAGCATGCTGCCGGAAACGGGAGACAGTGTGGTTTCTCCGGCAAAGGATACACCTGTTGTAGAAGAAGATATTGCACAGCAACCAGCACGCTTGCCATCAGTACATATCAACGACCTCATAAATACTGAACCTCTGCCAATGAATATTTCCACGAAAAGCCTGGCCGTTAAAAGATTGATTCGCTTATTCAACATCGATTTTACGAAAGACGTACCGTCAAAAAAGCAGGAAGGATTACCTAAAAGTCAATATACCATTCCTAACAATCAAAATTAAAAAATGAAAAAGATCTTTTTTCTCGTGATACTACTTATAAGTATCACAAAGGCAAAGCATGCCCATGCTCAAAATAACAACAACCTGGTGTTTGATGTTCCCGCTGAAAAATTTACGCGGCAGTTCACGGTGGAACTCGACAGGAAAAACAGCATGCAGGTATCCGTAACTTCCATGCAGGTGCTGGACTATATCAGTAATATCGATTCCATCCTGAAAGTTTTTATGAGTGAGTTGAGGTTGATAAGCGATTCCCTGCCACTAAGAACGATACCCTTGCGGATAGACTACAATATGGATGTGCCGACAGTAAAGAAACTTCGGGTCAGGAAAACCATTCCCCCGGAAGATTACTATGCCTTTATCAATGGCTCCCCTTCGTTCTTAAAAATGCACCAGGACACGCTCGTGATCCAGGGCAAAATACCGGCGGAGTGGCTGCGGAGATCAAAAAACATCAAAGAGCGTAATTATGGAAAATATTATTTCTCCGTGATCTTTTACCTGAATGACCTGGAAGACATCTATGGCTACAGGGATGGCAGGTTAAATGAAAAGATAAAAATCATACAGCAAAATTATAGAAGTTCCTGGCAATACCGCGACGATGAACGTATGCAGTTAAAGAAATACCCTGAAATAACTTCGAGTACGGCACAGGGTTATGTGTTCCCATCGCAGTTCTTTTCACTCAAAAAATCACTTGAAGTGCAGAATTACAAGGATCACTTCGTCCCTTCAATCAGTTGTAAACCGACTTTTTCAAAAGACCGGGATTTTATAAAAAGGGAACTCGGCCTGAGCATTGAAGCAGCCTTTACTTTTGAACATCCGGCCAATGCCTCAACAAAAACCTATGTGAATGTATTTGCAGGGATAACATACAATGTTACGCCCCTTATCAAAACCCGTAACCTGGTAAAGTTTTATCCATACCTGGATCTTGCGTACCTCGTAAGCAGAAGCGGAACCGTATATGACAAAAACAGTTTTCGCCTGGGATTGGGTAGTTTCAGTGCAGGCAATTTAACTACGAGGATACAGCCTGCCCTTTATTTCAGTAATGTATTTAAGCAAGTTACGCCCTCATTAAAAATAGTACAGCGGTTTTGAGATTTTCGCCGCTAAGACACAAAGACTTGAAATGACACTAAGACTTTGTGCAGCTTTATGCCTTCGTGTCTTCGTGGCAAAGCGAATGAGGGCTTTTACATTTACCTGTTTTAGTCCGTTAACCAACTCAACCTATGAAAAACCATGAACAAAGGACACCTATGAAAACAGGGGCCGGTCAACCGAAGTTTTACAAGAGGATAACGAGGGCATATTGCAAGAAGGATCTTTTAAATTTCTATGGAGTAACGTATAAGACACTTGCAGGATGGCTCAGACCTATGGCTTCGGAGATCGGCCCCCTTATTGGCCACTATTTTACTACGGCGCAATTGCAAATTATTTTTGAAACGCTGGGATATCCGGATGAGTGATGATTGGATGGGGCTTTGATAAGAGATAAACCTTGCCTGGAGATTTGATTGAGGAGTCGCATTGTAATTTTTTTTGCGGCATCAGGATTTTTTGGAGAAGGATTTTAAAATAATAGTTCTGAAAAACAGCATCGTTTTGAAATAGGAATTTCCAAACCTTATTATTCTTCTTTTCTTTTTTGCATGTCTAATAGATAAA
>JACMPR010000260.1 GCA_014377385.1 Ferruginibacter sp.
ATGCGCCTGTACCGCTATATGGCAACAGGCAACACAAAGGACAGGCAGGGGAATATGTCACCATAGAATATCTGCTAAAGCCAAAAAAGCCAGGCAGGTTTATCATCAATGCTGCTAAAATATTCATCAAAGGAAACCAGCTTTTAAGCAACACCGTTACCGTTCGTGTAAACAAGGTAGATATCTTTGATCCATTTGCCCAACCGGTACTACAGCCGGAGTTTAATGATTATATTTTTCGTACCGGAGATAGCCTTCCTGAAAAAGTGGGGAAGAACATGTTGTTACGCCTGGAGGTTGATAAAACTTCTTCTTATGTGGGAGAGCCCATCATAGCCAGTTATAAATTGTACACGCGGTTAAAGAGCGAAAGTAAACTTACGCAAAATCCTTCCTATAATGGTTTTTCGGTAATTGATATGCAGCCGCCCGGTTTTGATGATTACACCAAAGGAAAATTAAACGGCAGGGAATACAATGTTTACACGATACGTAAGACGCAGATATACGCACTTCAACCGGGTGTTATAGATCTTGATCCCGCGGAACTGGAAAATGATGTTAAGTTTATTAAGGAAGCATACGCCAAACAAGTACCTGATGTTGCCACCATGTTCAACGATTTTACTAACGCCCTTTTTCCGCCTGAAGCTATTATCAGCCGGATGGTTACCTTAAAAAGCCAGCCTGTAAGTATAATTGTAAAACCATTGCCGGAAGAAAATAAGCCCATGTCCTTTAAAGGAGCAGTGGGTAAATTTGAAATAACTGCCGCAATAAAAAAGCGGCATTTTTCCACCGATGAAGCCGGAAAATTGTCTGTTACTATTACAGGTAGCGGCAATATGCAATTATTAACAGCACCGGATATAGAATGGCCCAATGGACTAGAATCATTTGAACCAAAATTTTCTGAAAGCCTGCTTAATTCCACGGTCCCGGTTAGTGGCAGTAAAACATTTGAATACTCGTTTGCCGCAAACGACAGTGGTGATTTCACCCTGCCGGGTATTCGTTTTAGTTATTTTGATCCGCTCGCGGCAGTTTACAAAACCATCGAAACTCCTTCTATTTTATGCCATGTCTTCAAGGGGGCAGGAAATCCTCTTTCTTTAGCAAACCTCGCTGCAAGTAATGTGCAACCTTCTTTTTTAGATAATATTTTTAATCACCGGTGGTGGGTTATTACTTTTATTGGTGCAGTAATGATAACATGTTTATTTATGTGGCTTATAAAAGATAAGAAGCCGAATAGAGGCAGGGCGCTGCCACAACAGGTAACGGACGAAAATGCATCCATGGATAAGATCTTCGAAGCGAGCGTGATGAACCAGAAAAATGTATTTTCACAAACAGAGAAATGCTTAATCCAGGATGATTGTGAAGGATTTTATGCATTACTGAATACCGAATTACGAAGCTGGCTGGCCACTAAATTCTCGCTTGATCCCAACCTGGTTAATTCGAATAGTATTGTTGTTGTAATGGATAAAAAAGCTGTACCAAACGACACTGTGTTACAATTGCAACGGCTGATGGAGCATATTGAATGGCAATTGTATACACCCTTTGAAAGAAGCGACAGGATGAATCGATTATACCAGGAAGCACACGAGTTGGTACAACTGATCAATGCTTTCCAACTTAAGCTTCCGTAAACTTATATCCTACACCTCTCACCGAATGAAAATAAACCGGGTTGCGGCTGTCGCTTTCAAAATATTTTCTAAAGTTGAGAATGAAATTATCGATGGTGCGGGTGGTGGGATAGACATTATATCCCCAGACAGTTTGTAAAATCTTTTCCCTTGTTACTACTTCATTTTTGTTTTCTATCAGTAGTTTCAATAACATGCCTTCCTTCCTGGTAAGCGTGATTTTAGCACCCGATTTGTTAGCGCATTCCAGCCCTTTAAAATCAATTTTATTTTTTCCAAATTCATAGATTTCCGGCAGGGGTTGTTTGAGAGCAAGCTGCTCACTTTTTTTAATGAGATTATTTACGCGTAGCAAAAGTTCTTCCAGGTTAAAGGGTTTGGTAAGGTAATCATCTGCTCCTTTTTTTAACCCCAAAACCCTGTCTGCACTGCTGTTCCTTGCGCTTAATATAAGAATTGGTAAATCAACATTTGTTAACCTGATCGTTTCACAAACGGTGATGCCATCAATTTCGGGAAGCATTACATCCAGGATAACAAGGTCAAAATGTTCTTTTTTAATTGTTTTTAATGCATGTGCACCATCAGAACTGGTGGTTACTTCATAGCCATCCAATTCCAAATTTAGTTTTAAGGCTTCCTGCAGGTTCTCTTCGTCTTCTACCAGCAATATGGAAAATTTCTTTTGCAACATTTCGTAATTTTATATAGCCTGTTCTAATTGTAAAATAAATATGGATCCTTTTGGATGATTGTCGGCGATATAAATTTTACCCTTGTGTGCAGCAACGATCTTTTTTGTAAGATACAAACCAAGGCCGGTTCCTTTCGAACGTTTCGTTGCCTCATTGCCCAACCTGTAAAATTTTTCAAATACCAGCTTCTTTTCCCAATCCGCGATGCCCTGGCCCTCATCTATCACCCGCAATTCGATGCTCTTGTCTTTCAATAATTTTACTTCTATTTTATTTTCTTTGGCTGAGTATTTTAGGGCGTTGTCAAGAAGATTATTAACGACCATTTGTATCAAGAGGCTATCTGCAATAATAAAGGCATCTTCCCTGATAGTTGATTCAATAATTCTGTTAGGAAACCGGTCTTTAAAATCACTGATACAATTTTCAACCAGGCTGCTCATATTAATTTCTTCTTCCATCATCCGGTAGCCGCCCGCTTCAATTTGCGAAGATAGCAGCATGTTGTTACAAAGCGCATTCATCCTGTTTGCTTCCTGTAAAGTGTTTTGAAGCAAACGTTGCTGTTGAGTGTCATCTAATTTTCTTTTCTGAAGTGTTTCGAGGTTTAGTTTTGTAATGGCGATTGGCGTTTTTAATTCATGTGTGATCGCAATCATGAAGTTTTGCTGTTGTTGGCTGATCTTTAGCTGGCGGTTTACAGACCGGTAAACAAAAAGGGCTCCTGCTGATATCAGCAACAGAAATATAGATCCCTCGCCAATATATTGTGCCGTCTTTCTTTTCTTTTCTTGCAATACCAAGTCATATTTTTGCTGATAGGCCGTATCCTCTTTTTTAAGGTCGGATAGTTTTAAAGAAATCATCTGGTCATTTTGCCGCGACAAGGCGATATACCACCACACCAATGCTGCCATAATATAAGCCAGTAAGAACCAGTAAAGGATGAATATGGAGGTTGTTTTTTTTATTTTTAGTGGCACAAGTGAACGTTTTAGGTTTAATTCGTTTACAGTTGAGGTTTTAGGGTAGACGTTTAGTATGGCCGGTCACCTAAAACGATTCCAACTTCAAACGATTTAAGACCACGCATTTAATTCCTTTTATCCAATCCCCACGATAACTTATTTCGCAGGGTTTGTAAAAAATTATTTTCATTCAGGCGGATAAGATTTACCCCAAAAGCTTCTTTCTTAACAGCCAATTGAATTTCTTTGGTTACGATTTCCCGCCTGCTGTCAAGTGTACATAAAAACCCATCCGTGCGGCCCTCTACTTCAAAAGATACGATGGTGTTGTCAGGAACTACTATAGGTCGAATATTTAAATTATGCGGCGCAACCGGAGTAATTACAAAACTACCGCTGTCGGGAAATACAACAGGCCCATTGCAGCTCAATGAATAACCGGTAGATCCGGTAGGTGTAGCTACAATCAATCCATCTGCCCAATATGTATTTAAAAATTCCCCATTGATATAAGTGTGAATCTTTATCATAGGAGACGTATCTTTTTTATGCAACGAAAATTCATTGAGTGCATAAGGTGTTTCTCCAAATAAGGGAATATTCGCATCGAGGTGTATCAGGGTTCTTTTATCCAACACGTAATTCCTGTTTACGATGGCATCCATGGCAGAATGTATTTCTTCCCTGCCCATGTTGGCCAGGAAGCCAAGCCTGCCGTAGTTAATGCCCAACACCGGTATGCCGGAATCTTTCACATGAGTAACCGTGTCAAGCATGGTACCATCACCGCCAAGGCTGATCATGCATTCAATGGTGGGGTCAAGGTCATCATCCGAATTAAATGTAGAATATTTGCCGGGGATATCGATGGCGCTGTAAAACTGGTTAAAAAAATCCTGGAAAAAAACAGGTTCAGCTCCATGGCTGGCCAGTTCATCCAGCAAGAGGTTAAAATCCTGCAGCTGATTATTTTCCATACCGCGGCTGTAAATAGCTATTTTCATCTTAAATATCTAGAAGTGCCTTATTTAAAAGCCGCTTCTGATATGCAAAAATAACCCGTTTTCACCTAATTGATTGAAACTGTATTCCAGCTTTAATGTTGAGTCATAAATACTGAGTATATCGAGCCCAAATCCACCGGTATAAAGTAGGGTGTTTCCTAACCTGGTATCAAACTCTTTTTTATTGTAGATATATCCAATATCCGTAAATGTTTTGGCATAAAAAGTAAACGGAATTTTTGGTATCTTTTTTATCCTAAAAGGGAATGGAATATCAAAGGAAACTAATTTTTTCCTGAGTGTATATTTTACCAGCGCCGCAGCAACGCCATCCACCACATAATATTCCAGTCCCCGCAGGTAAAATTCACCATAGCCCACCGCGGCCTGGTTAATATATGGTTGCTTTAAAGGCAATTTTAACTTTGCAAAGGTTTCAATGCTGCTGTACCAGTTTTTTTTATGATCAATGAACAAAGCAAATTTTCCGTCAAGGGCCAGCATGTTAATACCTCCACTGAATCCGAATCCTCTTTTTAAAATACCGGCATTGAATATTTTTCCTTTCAAAGGATAATTTACATTATTTGTATTTGAATAAAGGTAACTGTACTGGATATCCGTAAACCCAACAAATGGCTTGTTAAGGTTAAAATAATGTGGATTGTATTTAGGAAGAATAGCGCTGTCATTCACCTTAAGATAGTTGTAAGAAATAGAGTACGTATTTCTTTTGAAATATCCCCGGCGGCGCTGGTATGTACCCCCGATGTTGAATTGCGTTTTTGTAAATCCCGTTTTTTTGAATTCCATAAGGGAATTATCAAGGTCGGTCTTATACGTAAATTCCCTGTTTTCAGTATATCCACCCGAAAATGAAAATCCTTCTGTGAGGGCGCCGTTGCTGTACGGTGCGCTGTAATTGAAAGTAACGGCCCTGGCATAACCATTCAATAAATAGATCCGCAATTTATCTCCGCGGCCGCTAAGGTTATAGTGTTCAAACTTTGCCCCGTAAATAACCCGTTCCAGATCGGCATGGTAGGTTTTAATCCATTCATTTAAATTTCTGTCAACCAGCCTGAATTGTGGAATAGGATAGATGTATAGCTTTTCCAGCACCGTTATTTTAATGACTATTTCCGTGGCAGAAATCATTACGGGCACAATTTCAACTTCAGAAAATAGGGAGGTATTGTAGACAAGAGCCCTTGATTGCTGCAGCTGTTCAAAAAGTGTTGCTGCAGGAATAGAATCACCGGTTTTAAATTGCAATTCCCTTAGAATAATATAGGTCTTGGTTTTTCTATTACCATTTACAAGTATAGCAGAAATATGTAGTTTGCTGGAGGAATCAATTTCGATTCTTTTGGTTATTTCTTCGTGAAAACCGGGATAGGCAGGTGTTTGTTGTGCAGGTGAAACATAACTCAGCAGGAATGCAATGAATGAAAAAAAAACGGGTTTAAAATATTTCATGCTGCATTTCTTTGCTTCAGATACATGGTGCAACCTGGTTACATGCATATTTCCGGTCTGGATTATATGTCAAGATAATTCATCAGGTGGCGGTAATTGCTATCGATCTCATTTTCAAAATTTTCAATTCCAAACTGGAACAGCACATTGTAATCGTATCTTTCAAAAGTAGCAACTACGGCTGCAATTTCTTTTTTATTTATGTGTAAAGTCACGGTAAGCAATCCTGTTACGGGGTCGGTGGTGCTGTTCAAATGCAGGATGGTGCAATCGTTGCTTTCAACGATTCGGCTGATCTCTGAAATAGCGAATTGGGTTCTTTCCATTTGCAAAACAATGATTCCGCCAATCTCATTGGCCCCTGCGAAATTGCCCAGCGTTTTTAAAAGATCAGCGCTGGTGATAACGCCCGCAAATTCATTCCCGGGTTTTACCACAGGAACTACATTGGTTTCAAATTGAATGCTGTTACTTACAGCATTCAGAAAATGAATGTTATCAGCCACGGAACTATGGAGGAAATGTTGTTGGAGAATTTCAACCGGTAATTTTTCATCGGGAGCGTCCAGCA
>JACMPR010000261.1 GCA_014377385.1 Ferruginibacter sp.
ATCCCGAAAAGGCAACCAAGGAGTATAGACTTAACCGTTAGTTCCTTCATGTTCGTTTCAGGAGAGACGAAGGGTTGAAATATTTTTTTCTCAAGCATGCAGGTTGGTTTATAAAAGGAAGATAAATAAAAAAGGCGATACAGAATTGTATCGCCTTGTATGGAGAAAAGTATAGTTATGCGGAGCCGGTTTTGTCCTTTAAAATCTGGTTCAAAGATTTTATCCTTGAATAAATTAAAACACCGCCGATAAACGCACCACCAACCAATATTAAAAAGAATATTTTTTTATCAGTAAAATCATCCCAGAAACTTGTCATAACTCCTGCTATCTTTCCACCAATGGAAGTTGACAGGAACCAACCACCCATCATTAGCGCGGTTAGCCTGGCGGGTGCCAGTTTGGATACGAGTGATAAACCAATCGGACTCAGGAATATTTCACTTATGGTAAATACAAAGTAGGTTCCCCATAGCCAGCCCGGGGAAGTTTTATAGCCATAGATAGATGGCACCGACATAATTGCGAATACCATTACCAGTGCTGACAATCCTGCAATGAATGATGCCATTCCAAATTTTGTAGCAGTGGTTGGTTCTTTTCCTCTTTTACGCAGCCAGTCGAAGAAGGGCACAAAGAACAGCGTTAGTAATACGATAAACAACGGGTTTATCGATTGAAATAATTCTGTGTTGATCAGCTTCACTTCCTTGCCTTGCGGCCACTGGTCTTTGGGGACGTTATTAAAATAGGGATCCGGCCCCATCACTTGTACCACATGCCCGCTGTCATCTTTTACATCTACAAAATATTGATCAACCTTATTTACAAGGCGGGGAGTGTCTGTTACCTGCTGCAGGGGGAAAATACTGCCGGTCAATCTCCCGGTAGTTTCTGATGCCACCCGATCGGTGTGTTTTTCTGCCCAGATAGTAAGCCCGGTTGAATTCTGGTTGTAAATTACCCAGAAGATAATGGCAACAGAGAAAATGAATAACAGAGCACCTATACCTTTTTTATCCTGGCCTTTTGCTTTTACCCAAAGAGAAATATAAAAGGCAATAATAGGTAGACATGCAAAAATAAAGGCATCATTCGCCTGGCTGCCCATGATGGTGTTTCCAAATATTTTCCCAGGGATGAACCACCCGATAAAAGCAGCAATAAGTGCTGGCAAAAATACATAACCGAATATTTGACCCAGTGACATATCCTCGGCCTGCACAGGTTTTTTTACATCACCTACTTTTACATGTTTGATATTAAGTGCGAGCACTATCAGCCCAATTACTAAACCCACGCCGGCAGCTGCGAAGGCGTAACCCCAACCGTACGCATTGCGCAGGTAAGCGGCAACGAAATTGCAGAAAAATGCGCCGATATTAATGCCCATGTAAAATATATTGTAGGCATTGTCTTTTAAAGGTTTTAAGTCTTCGCGGTTGTAAATATTGCCGAGCATTGCGGATATGTTCGGTTTAAAAAATCCATTCCCAACAATAATTAAAGCCAACGCCAAAAACATGGCCGTGTTTCCCGGAATGGATAAACAGAAATAACCGGCAGCCATTAAAGAGCCACCAAGAAAAATAGAATTGATATAACCAAGATACCTGTCGGCAATTAAACCACCAATAAAAGGAGTGAGGTAAACCAAAGCGATAAAACTACCAACGATGTCTGCTCCCACATGCTGAGAAAAGCCTTTTCCGCCTGTGGTCGTATCAATCATGTAAAGCAGCAGGATACCAACCATGAGGTAATACGCAAACCTTTCCCACATTTCTATTAAAAAAAGGACATATAACGCCTTTGGATGTTTACCGAGTTTTACCTGGTCATTCATATTAGTTGGTTTTAGTGATGGTTGTTTTTATGATTGCCCAAAATAGCGAAATTCTTTCTACTACCGTTAATATATGCGGGTCAAATCTTATAATTTTCCTAAACAAATCATTTTTAATGGAGACAGTTACTCGCCTAATTTGCACTCTTACTGGTTCTTTCGGAGGAAAATCTTCGATGTTGATGATTTGAAAACCGATATCAATAATAGAGTGATTCATTGTTTTTAACTGTACCGTTGATAAAATTAATATGGTAATCATTCATCATAATTCTAATTTTGTTTCTCATTCAAAATGCACTCATGAATATTCTTATAGTCGGGGCTGGTGGAAGAGAGCACACACTTGCATGGAAAATAAAACAAAGTCCGCTTTGTAACGAACTTTTCATCGCACCAGGTAATGCAGGTACCGCCCTGTGTGGCTCTAACCTGCAGATTGAAACCACGGATTTTGAAGGACTAAGAAAAGCAGTCGTATCCAATAAAATCGAACTGATCATCATAGGCCCGGAGGAGCCACTGGTAAATGGTATCACGGATTATTTCAATCTTCACGCGGAAACCAGGCATGTAAATGTGATCGGACCATCAAAAAATGCTTCACAGTTGGAAGGCAGTAAGGCTTTTGCAAAATCGTTTATGGAGCATCATAAAATACCGACGGCGAAATACACAGGGTTTACGATGGAGAATTATTCGGAAGGGGTTGACTATATCAGGAAGCATGCGTTACCGGTAGTTTTAAAGGCCGACGGCCTGGCCGCAGGTAAAGGTGTCCTTATCTGCCAAAGTCATATTGAGGCTCTGGCAGAATTTGAATTAATGATCATGCGTTCAAAATTCGGGGAAGCTGGTAAGAAAGTGATTGTGGAAGAATTTTTACAGGGTATAGAAGTGAGTGTGTTTGCTTTATCAGACGGCGATAATTATGTGCTGCTACCCGAAGCGAAAGATTATAAAAGGATCGGCGATGGCGACAAGGGCCTCAACACCGGAGGTATGGGTGCGGTAAGTCCCATTCCTTTTTTTGATGCTGCATTGAGAGAAAAGATCAATCGTACCATCATAGAGCCCACCATTGCAGGATTAAAAATGGATGAGTTGGATTACAAAGGATTTATTTTTTTTGGATTGATGATCGCCAACGGTAATGAACCATTCGTGATAGAATACAATTGCCGGTTGGGCGACCCGGAAACAGAGGTGGTGATACCCCGTCTTAAAAACGACCTGGTAGAAATATTTTCAGCAGTAGGGCAAAGAAAACTTAATGAAATTAATATAGAAATAGATGAAAGGGCTGCTGCAACAATCGTGGCGGTTAGCGGTGGTTACCCGGGGGAATTTAAAAAAGGATATGTGATCAGCGGCCTCGAAAATGAACCCATCGAAGACAGCCTGGTTTTTCATTCCGGCACTTTAAAAGAAGAAGAGAAAATAATCACCAATGGTGGAAGGGTGCTCGCCGTTACGGCTTTTGGTGCAGATATCAGGGAGGCTTCAGAAGTAGGTTTATATATGCTGGAGCAGCTGTATTTTGAAGACATGAATTTCAGGAGTGATATTGGCTATGAGTTTGTGTGACGAACGGCCGGCGGGGTAACGGAAAAGATTAGCTGCTTTTGTGAAACAAGTATGGGCCACTAAAAGTAAAAAGCTAAATATGTTAGTAAGATTGTCTGGGTCTTTAAGGGTCGCTGGATTAAGGTGTGCCAACGCCAAAAAAAATGTTTGCAAATAAAATATTAGGCGTTGTTAAATCCAATATTTTCCTTCAACTTTGCCTACAATCCATTATATACGTTTGTTACTTAAATAAATATGGGCATTTTTAATTTTTTCACACAAGAAATAGCAATAGATCTTGGTACTGCGAACACCCTCATTATTCACAATGATGAGGTCGTTGTTAATGAACCATCCATTGTAGCGCTCGATAGAAATAACCCTAAAAATTTACTGGCCGTAGGTAAGAAAGCCCTCATGATGCATGAAAAAACTCATGAAAGCATCAGAACGGTCCGTCCTCTAAGAGACGGTGTTATCGCCGATTTTAACGCCGCAGAACTCATGATCCGGGAAATGATCAAAATGATCTACCCAAAAAAACCATTATTTGCCCCAAGCTGGCGCATGATGATCTGCATTCCGAGCAGCATCACAGAAGTAGAAAAAAGAGCGGTTAGAGATAGTGCAGAGCAGGCAGGTGCAAAAGAGGTTTACCTCATACATGAACCAATGGCAGCGGCACTGGGCATAGGTATAGATGTGGAAGAACCTGTAGGAAACATGATCATAGATATTGGAGGTGGTACCACAGGTATTACCGTTATCGCACTTGCCGGTATCGTTTGTGACCAAAGCATTCGTATCGCGGGCGATGAATTTACAGCAGATATCATGGAGGCATTGCGCCGTTACCACAGTCTTTTGATAGGAGAACGCACCGCCGAACAGATCAAGATCCAGGTTGGTGCTGCTATGAAAGACCTCGAAAACCCACCGGATGACATTCCTGTCAATGGGAGAGATCTGGTTACCGGAATTCCCAAGCAGGTAATGGTGAGCTACCAGGAAGTAGCAGAAGCGCTTGACAAAAGTATTTTTAAAATAGAAGAAGCTATCTTAAAAGCTTTGGAAACAACACCTCCCGAACTTGCGGCCGATATCTACCGCCGCGGTTTATATATTACTGGCGGTGGTGCCTTGTTAAGAGGCCTCGATAAAAGGCTGACCAACAAAATAAAATTACCGGTACATGTTGCCGATGATCCCCTTAAAAGTGTGGTAAGAGGTACCGGTATCGCCTTAAAAAATTATGACAGGTTTCCCTTCGTGATGCGGTAATTATGGTGTTTTGAGGGTAATCCTAAATTTTACTTGTTGCAACAAAGTTTTAATGGTAACAAAAAACTTAAAGTCTTTAATTCGACATTTAAAGTTTAAAATTTAAAACATTCCCTCTCCTTTGCGAAACATCTTTCTCTTTGTCCGGCGTTATTTCAATCTGCTTTTTTTCCTGCTCCTGCAGGTTGTCAGCGTTTATTTTATCATACATTATAGTAAATACCACCAGGCCGCCTTTGGCAATACAGCCAACCAGGTTACCGGTAAAGTGAACACACAATACAGTAATATCGAACGCTATTTCCATTTGAAAAAAACAAACGACTCCTTAATAAAAGCAAATGAAGGTTTATACAATAAACTAAAGGTTGATTTCGAATTGCCGGATACCAGCACCAAAGCAGTTATTGATTCTATTATGATAGACTCCATAATGCAATTTAAAAAATATACCTACCTCGCCGCAAGAGTCGTATCCAATTCAGTATCTGCACAAAACAACTACATCGTTTTATCAAGAGGCAGGCTAAGGAATTTAAGACCTGGGATGGGCATTGTTGACCTGAACAACGCGGTGATTGGAATTACAACGGATGTCTCCGATGATTTTGCTGTTGTGATGAGCCTGCTGCACAAGGATAGTCATATCAGCGGAAAACTTTTAAAGGGAGGCGAAACAGGTACGTTAAGCTGGGATGGAAAAGAACCCAACATGATTACCTTGACCAATATTCCTAAAAGTGCAAAAATTGCGAAAGGTGATTCCGTCATCAGCAGCGGCTTTAGCACTTCTTTTCCCAAAGGTATAATGATAGGTACGGTGGAAGCTGTTTACAAAGAAGTAAGCACCAGTAATTTTAAGATCAAACTGCGCACGGCTGCAAATTTTTACAACCTTGAATACGCCTATGCAATTGACAACTCACAACAAAATGCCATCAATAATATTTTGGATAAAATAAAAGACAAGCACTGATTGAGCAGTTTTATAAAAAATATTATCCGCTTTGTGATGTTTATACTTTTCCAGGTATATGTACTGGATAAGATAAGCCTTCATCAAATGCTGGCTCCTTACGTTTATTTTATGTTCATTCTCTGGCTGCCTTTTAAAATGAACCGTACCTTACTCATGCTGCTTGCTTTTTTACTTGGATTTACGCTCGATAGTTTTAGTTATCACCCTGGATTTCATGCGGCGGCCTGTGTGCTGATTGCTTATGTACGGCCCTTTCTAATAAACCTGCTAATACCACAGGAGGGGGCAGAAACCAACTACGACGAACCTTCTTTCAAAAGCATGGGCGGTATGTTGCCCTATCTTATTTACGCTGCTGTACTAAGCTTTTTGCACAATGCATGGTTATTTTTATTAGAAGCATGGCAGTTTGGCGATCTGTGGTATTTTTTTGTAAAAACATTCTTATCAACCCTTGTCAGTTTATTATTGGTATTAATAACAGAATTAATATTTACAAGGAAGCAAAAGTTTCGGACAAATACGGTGTAGCCTCTCGTTTACTTATGGATAAGAAATTGGCTGTAACAATACGCGGCCCATTACCTAATATAATTTAGCGGATAACCATCACAATAAAATCCGGTCAATACTGTTAGCTGTATTTACGGCTGTTGCATTATTACTTTAACACCCGTCGTCATAATTATAACCAGTTGATTGCAATTTTGGTAAACGTTGTTTTATAAACGATGGTTAACCAACCGGTATTACAGCAACAACTGTTTCAACTTCACTAACTTTATAAACGAATAAGAAACAAGTAATATTTTAAAATAACCTCCACAAGTGTCCGTCTTCAACCAGTCAAGAAAAAATGTGATCAGGGTCGTCTTTATTGCCCTGTTCGTTGTAATCATCGCACGTCTTTTTTCTTTACAGGTGATCACTACTAAGTATAAGATCCTGGCAGATGACCAGGGTATATTTAGAAAAGTTGTTTACCCCGATCGCGGTATTGTATTCGACCGAAAAGACCGGGCGATTTTACAAAACACCACTATTTATGACCTGATGGTGGTTCCGGGGAAAATTAAAGGCACAGATACAACCACCCTCTGCAGTATTCTTGAAATTGATACGGCCGAATTCAGGAAACGCATTATAACCGCTATCATTAAAAATAAAAGTTACCGGCCTTCTGTATTTGAGGCACTGTTAAGTGCTGAAAAAATGGCAAAGCTTAATGAAAATCTTTTCAAATTTGCCCCCGGTTATTTTTTACAGGAAAGGCCTGTCAGGGATTACCCTTTCGATGCAGGTGGAAATATCCTTGGTTACCTTTCTGAAGTGGATACCAATTTTATGAAAAGCCATCCCAATGATGGGTACATCTCTGGTGATTATGCAGGTAAAACGGGCATTGAACGCAGTTATGAAAAAGTACTGATGGGCCAGCGGGGAATTGAATTTTATAAAAGAGACAATAAAAACCGGCTTACCGATAAACTTGAAAAAGGCATATATGATACCGCCGCCGTTGCGGGTCAGAATATGTACACTTCGCTCGATATTGAATTACAGGCCCTGGGTGAAAAATTAATGGAAAATAAGTTGGGTTCCATTGTAGCAATAGATCCTTCAACCGGTGGCATACTTTGTATGGTAAGCAGCCCCACTTTTAAACCGAAAATGTTAACCGGTGCTGACAGAAAAAAACACATTGCAGAATTGCTGCTGAACCCTGCCCTGCCTTTGCTCAATCGTTCAGTAATGGCAACTTATTCGCCAGGGTCTACTTTCAAAACATTGCAGGCGCTCATCGGCTTACATGAAGGGGTAATCGAAACCAGCTTCCGGGTTTCCTGCTCGGGTGCGTTTTACGGTTGTGGTGGTGGTCACCCGATGAAGTGTCTCGATCGGGGAACATTTGATTTACGCAGTGCTATTACTATTTCTGATAATACTTATTTTGCTACGGTTATGCAAAAGGTAATTCAGAATCCGGCATACCCAAGCCAGGATAGTAGTTTAGCAAAGTGGGATCAATATATGTATGAATTTGGCCTTGGCCGTAAGCTGGGTGTTGACGTTCCTTCAGAAAAAAGAGGCACCATCCCAACACCGGCCCTGTATGATAAAATTTATGGAAAGGGTCGCTGGAACTATTGTAATTTCCGTTCCGTCAGTATCGGGCAGGGAGAAGTGGATGTTACTCCCATGCAGGTTGCAAATGAAATGGCATACATCGCCAATAACGGCTGGTTTAAAACGCCCCATCTTGTTGACTCAATTGAAGGGGGTGATAAATTTGACCTGCTTTCAAAATTTAAAGTAAAGCATGGCAATATTGATATTCCCGACAGTGTTTTTGATGCCGTGCATGATGGTATGCAGGGCGTTGTAGATCACGGAACCGGTATGGGCGCAAAAGTTGACGGTGTTGTGATCTGCGGGAAAACAGGAACGGTGGAAAATTATATCCGGAATGTTAAACAACCAAATCACTCTTTCTTTTGCGGATTCGCCCCAAGAGATAATCCCAAAATAGCCATTATGTGCGTGGTGGAGAACAGCGGCCGGTTCGGTGGTACATTTGCTGCGCCGATCGTAGGACTTATGATTGAAAAATATTTAAAGGATTCCATCGCAGGAAAGGAAAGAAAAGATAAAGCAGAATCATTGTCAAAGCTCAACCTTATCCCGCCGCGTATCTATGCTGCCATGCGAACGCAGGATTCGATGATGCATAGAAAAGATTCGGCTTACCTGGTAGCAAGAGGGTATATCCGCCTGGTAAAAGATACACTTGACCTGGAAGATGAGGATACAAATGATGTACTCGAAAAATTTGAAAAGGACAGGTTGAACAAACCTTTGCCTCTAATCCCGCCACCGGGAAACCAGGACACAGGAGATATAAAACCATCAGCCATCCTACCGCAGGATAAGAGAAAACCTGCTACCCAGGACTCTGCTAACAACAACCCATAGCCGTTAATTAATACCCACATTATAAAATATGTTTCAAAAGAGAACAGTTGTATTTGGAGGTAAAGACTGGGTGATGATATGGCTATATGCTATTATTGTGATCATAGGGCTGCTGTGTATATTTTCAGTGGAGTATAAAACCAATGACGATTTTTTTAAAAGTCTTTTTGAATTTAAAAAGAATTACAGCAAACAATTTTTGTACCTCGGCCTGTGCATTATTTTGGCCACTTTTATTTTATTAACAGATAGCAAGTTTTTTACAGCTACACCCAACCTGCTTTATATTTTGGGCATACTGATGATGGTGGCCACTTTTGTTGTTGGAAAAAATGTCAACGGCTCCAAAAGCTGGATACCATTGGGCTTTATCAATCTTCAGCCTGTTGAGACCTGTAAGATTTTCACCGCGCTTGCTCTGGCAAAATATTTATCCAGGAACGACACTGAGTTTCACAAAACAAGGTCACAGCTTATTGCAGCGGGCATCTGCTTTTTACCGATCGTATTTTCTATTTTACAAAATGAGACCGGTCTCGCACTGGTATATTTTTCCTTTCTGTTACCCATGTACCGCGAAGGATTTCCGCCGGGCTACCTGGTTGCCGGGGCATCACTTGGCATATTACTGGTGATAACCTTGCTTTTTCCACCACTCACCCTCATCATTGCATTATCGGTCATTGCAATAGTGTGTATTTATTTTATGAGAAGAAAAATAAAGCGCAATAAAGGCTTGCTTCTTGTCGTAATTGGCACCTGGATGGTTGCGTCTCTTTTTGTTGGCGTAGCTGTTCCGTTCCTATTCAAATATGTTTTTCAGAAATACCAGGCAGATAGGATATTCAGTATGGTGGGACGGGACAATCCATTTGTAGATGCAACAACTGCCGGTCTGGAAGAGGCCGATCCAAATGCTAAAAAGGCAAAAAAAGACAAGGAAAATTATAACGTAAAGCAATCCAAAATTGCCATCGGTTCAGGCGGCGTTCTTGGAAAAGGTTTTCTAAAAGGAACACAAACCCAGGGGTCCTTTGTGCCCGAGCAGCACACAGATTTTATCTTTACATCTGTAGGAGAGAATTTTGGCTTTATTGGCAGCACCATCCTCATGCTGCTTTATCTTGGCATGCTGCTGCGCATTGTATTCATTGCAGAACGGCAGCGAAGTACTTTTACAAGGGTATACGCTTACAGCGTTGCAGGTGTATTGTTTTTCCATGTGGCCATTAATATCTGCATGACGATTGGCCTCGCCCCGGTGATAGGTATCACCCTTCCACTGATGAGTTACGGGGGCTCTTCATTGATAACATTTACCATTTTAATTTTTATATTGATAAAATTAGATGCTGACAGGCAAATGGTTTTGCGATGAAGATTGTTAGTTGAAATTAATCCAAAACTGCTGCATTCAGTTTTACCGATTGTATGCAACAGTCATTTACTTTTAACCAATACGCTGGTTCCCGCACCTGAATTTTTAATTTCTTACTAATAGCCTGCGATAATTAAATTAAATCATGAAAGCGGGGAGGAATTATTTAATGACATGTCTCTTTCCTTCTATGAGTATAAATGAAAAGAGGTCGCCTGAATGGCAACCTCTTTTCTGTGTCCTTTTATTATCCAATCAATAGTTTTTCACACCCATTTCAACCCTGCGGTTTTTAGCTCTTCCCGCTGCAGTTTTATTATCTGCAATTGGTTTCGTTTCACCATAACCGGTAGAAACAACCCTGTTCTCACTTACTCCTTTACTTACCAGGTACGTCTTAACGGCCGCGGCACGATTATCAGACAGCGTCATATTTTTATCATCAGCTCCCTGCGCATCCGTATGCCCGTCAATACTAAGCAAAAGTGATTCATCGGTTGCCATCAGGCTTGCTACCTCATTTAAAGATTTAAATGACTTTGGAAGCAGGGTGAAACTGCCTGTTGCAAAGAATACATTCTTAGCGGCATAGTTAAACTTCTCAATTACTTCTTTCGCAATTACCGGGCAACCCTGGTTGCTGATTGTTCCTGCACGGTTTGGACATTTGTCCACTTCATCATTTACACCGTCAGCATCACTATCCGGTATCGGGCATCCCTGGTATTTGGCTATTCCTGCTACAGATGGACATTTATCTTCATCGTCATTAACACCATCACCGTCGGTATCTGGTATCGGACATCCCTGGTATTTTGCAACACCTGCCACATCCGGGCAATTGTCTTTGATATCAGCGATACCGTCTCCGTCACGATCCGGACAACCATTTAAAGATGCCAATCCAAATGTAGTAGGGCAGTTGTCAATACTATCCACCACACCATCAAGATCAGTATCAAGTATTACTACCGGTGGTATAACAACAACTTTTTTCTTATGAAGAATGCCAAAACGTAAACCCACATGGGCATCCGCCTGTTTCGTTTTTCCCAACAAAGCTGAAATAATACTTCCTGATCCTATAAACAACGGTCCTGCACGCAATGACAGGCCTGCATTAAAATTCGACAGGGAATTATAATTCAAGGGAACATATACACCAAATGATTTTCCCTCATACCTTGGCGTTAGCGTGATGCCACTATACAAGGATGGATCTGTGATTGACGATGATTTTTCATTTCTGAAAGATGCTTGTCCGCCTAAAGCAACGTAGAATCCACGATTTAAATGAAGATCGATATTTGCCTGTAACGTAGTCGGAAGTTTGACTGTATACGAAGATGAATTATTGCCTGCCTGTGTAGTAAAGTAGCGTGGATTGTTTAAAGGGGACTCTAAAACTCCTCTGTAATCGTTCACTCCCTTGTTATCGAGTTGTGAGAGATAAAATCTATCACCACTGGCAACATTTACATTATAGGTGCCACTTTTGTTTTGATCTCTTTTGTATTTTATAGCGCCTACATCCAACAGGGAAATTCCTACTTTCACCTTATATTTATTAAGGTCTTTCCTGCCTCTTTTTTCCATATCAGGCCTCCACTCATATTGAAGTCCAATATCACCGCCAAAGCCATTGCCATTGAATTTAAAGAACTGGTCTGCTTTTATATCTGTTATGTTAAGTCCACCGACACCAAGGGCTACATTACCCGTAGTTCCCTGGCTGAGATAAGATCCGAGAACCGGATCGTTTGCTATAGTTGTATTTAGGTTGTTTATCCGCACATAAGTGTTTCCAACCCCGGCAAGATATTTCAGGGTTATACCGGCTTTTATAAAATTGGTTGATTTATCCATCAAAATCGTGGCATACGACAAACCATATTCCGACCAGCCGTTAACGTTGACCGTTGAGGGGCGGGTTGTGCTTATATTATATGGAAGATTTATTCCGTCACTCGCATCAATGATTCCTCTGGCCAATGGGCCATCAAGGTCTTTGACTGTCACTATTGTACGAAGCCTGGTTGTTAATGCAAATGAGTTTTTAGGAGTCGCATTGAACATTACTGATGGCCCAAAGACATCAACAATTCCACTCGCGCTTATCCGTTTGGAACCGGAAAGTAGTTTGTTTTTCAAATCATCACCACTAATGTCCTTAAAAGCAGAAAGTTTATAGGCGGCGTTGTTATTGCCTACGCCGATATTGATGCTGGCCAGATTAAAATCCCACCTGTAGCGGCTATCGGCTATAGAAGCAGGATTAAAAAATACGCCGTTTACCCCCGTAAAGTTGCCGGATCTGTAGCCGGGAAAGGAAGACTGCTGTGCAAAGGCTAAAAATGCCATACCACAGGCTAACGATAGCAGGGTTATTTTTTTAGTGTAGATATTTCTTTTCATTTGAATAAATTTTAATATATGTGAATTACAAAAGTGGATCTTGCAATTATTATGCTATAGTTCATTCTTGCGCCACGATAAAATCACCTTGATAAAACATAAATGATAATTTATACAATTGCAAGATTTTCAGATACCGGCTTTGTTATGAACAGGCACATAGCTTTACCTGTCTTAGGTACATATTAAATAATGGTTTATAAAATTGATCGGATAGATTTATTTTAATTTGCAGGGGGTTTTTTATTACACTTGAGCATAATTATTCGCAAGCAGCAATTTTTTCCCCATCTTTTTTTTCCTGTATTTTGTCCTAAAAGTTATTACGCTTTCTATTCTAGGCTTCGAATCAATGAGTAATTTGCTTTCATAAATTGTCCAAAATAAAACACTTTGTCACAACAGTAAACTGACTGCTAATCATTAAACCAACTTTCTTAAAGAAAGTTATTTTATCACCTTACCATACCCCGATCCATTCCACAAAGCAGGAACTTGTCAAAATAAAATTGAATCGCATTTCCAGGGGACCTTAATTTGATATTGTATAATGTCATTTAAAGCTTTAAAAGGTTTTTCTTAAAATAAAATAAAACAACACTCAACTTACTCCACTGGTTTTGTCAAAAATTCATCTCACCGATTTGCGACGCTAGAGATAGTCACTTTTGGGTAACGCACTGTTAAAAAGTCATTATCGGTTACGAGCTTTTAACCTCCGGCATTCGTTGCGGGTATCCGCAGCTTCCGCGGGAATATTAACTCTGAAGTTGCTGCCCTTGTTTAACATTAGCGGCTTTCAATATGAAAAAAATACTGCACATATCACCTACTTATTTTAAAAGTCAACTACGATCTTATATTCTGTGCCATGACTTTTATGTTAACATTTCCTTCTATAATAAAAGGATAAACAGTGTTCGGGAGATAAGCAAATCTTTAACCTCACTTGGCATACTATATGAATTTATAACTAGCTTAAATTTATATAACCATGAAACTTTTTTTAAAAATACTCCCGGTCTTATTTTTTCTGAATACCTCCGTTATAATATTATCTGAAAGAGCTGTTGCACAACCTACCATTAGCTTTCAGGCATTTTATGACGACCTTAGTCCGCATGGTAGCTGGTTTGAAAGCCCCGATTATGGCTATGTGTGGAGACCGCAATTGCCCGGCTTTGCGCCTTATTCCACAAACGGCTATTGGGTATTGACGGATGCAGGCTGGACTTGGGTGTCGGATTATTCCTGGGGTTGGGCACCGTTTCACTATGGCCGCTGGTACAACGATCCTTTTTACGGTTATGTTTGGGTTCCTGGTTATGAATGGGGACCAGGTTGGGTTAGCTGGAGAAGGTCAAATGAATATTATGGATGGACCCCTATTGGTCCCGGCGTAAGCCTGGGTGCTGCTTATGGCAATGGATATAATGTTTCGTATAACCAATGGAATTTTGTACGATGTAATGATTTTGGAAGAAGGAATATTCATAATTATTATATTGACAAGTCAAAAAATGTTGCCATTATCAACAATACAACCGTTATCAATAATACGAGGGTAGACAAAACCCGGAATAGTACTTACAGCCCTGGTCCGGATAGGATGGAAGTTCAAAAGCAGTCGGGTAGAACAATTACACCGATTGCCATTGTAGATGAAAACAAACCTGCCCGGCATATTACAAAAAACAGTGTGCAGCTATACAGGCCCGTTATACAAAATAATTCAAATGCTGCAATAAAGCCGGCGCCAGCTAAGCTGATGCCTTTAAATGAGGTGAAGCAACATTCAAACATAAAACCGGTAAATCAAAACGATCGACAGGACGAACGTCGTGCAAAGCAATCGCCGGTGCTGCCGACTCCTGTGAAACCGGCAGACAATTCTCTACAGCCAGTTGAGCAGAATAATTCTAATGAACGGCCGTTACGGAAAACAATTAGAGATGCGCAACCTGTCAGGCAGGCTCCCGTGCAACAACCAAACCGGGGGGAAAACAATATAGCTCCAACGCAGCTGCAACCGGAAAAGCAGGCGCCGGTCCGGGAACAATCAGTGCCGAGAGAATCAAGAAGGGAACACTCTTCACAGCCTGTCACTCCGCAACACCACCAACCGGTAAGAGACCAAAATATGCAACTTAAACAACAGGGTCGCCCCCGGTCCGGTATAAACCGATCGCCTGTAATACAAGCGCCCGTCAGGCAATAATCAATGCCATGGAAGGCGCCTGCATCGCCACTTAAAGGATGATAGCTAATTAAACTTAACAACGAATTGATTGAAGCAGCCAAATACACTTTGTTTGCTTCCTCAATTTTTTTACCTATCACCTTAACTACTCCTAAACAGCTTCCACACCAGCAGGTAACAAAATAAAACAACCATGAGTATGAGCAGCGCTATGGGCCTTTTTATTCTGCGTGGATAATTTTCATCCTCTGTGTAATGATTATTTCTTTTTGAATAGACACGAGTCTTATTTCTTTTGCTATAATCCATGTTTTACTTTTCATTAAAGCTATAACTGAATCATAAAATAAACATTACCTGGTAATGAACATTAGGTTATGATCTTTGATTCACCTTCATGATGATGTTTCCTGAAAAGTAAACTGTTGAACCATTGTCGTGCGCTGTACAATTAATAATTGCATAATAATTCCGGTAAAGTCGGAGGGCATTAATGTCCGTGGATATTTTGTTTGGGCAATGCTTGATAATTTTATCTGGGCACAGGGCTAATCCCCGGTTTGGCGGGTTTACGTTTTTTCATAACCAACGAAGAATTATTAAATGTTCCGGCGGGTGGTATAAATCAACCTGAGGCCAGGCCAATGTTCCCTGGGAAAAGTGCCCTACTTGTAGACTTAACTGTTTCACAAATACGGCATTCAATACACGATGATTGCAGTTAACCTATATAAATTTTTTTTAGAAAAAGGCCTGTTAAACAGTTGTGGGAGCAACTTCTTTGGCAACATCTTTATGGGTAACGGCTTTTTTAGTTTTGATCCCTTTTAAAAGAATCTTGCCGGCTCGCTTAATTTTTCCCTTAACTTTTTTCTTATTAATGCCCGGTTGGATGGTGATTAGTATAGATTCAAGGTTTTTTTCAACTAATTCTCTTGCTGCATTTTTGGGAGTATTACCTAATGCATTTTTCTTTGCCATAATATTTTTTTGCAAACTTAACAATTAGATAATACATCGAATGTTAAGTTTTTGAGATGTACCGCTACCCATGGAGATGATTAGGAACCTACCGGGGTTTATAATATTTCTCAATATGCATTATCAAACGGAGCGGTATTTAATTCATGTACCTCATTGAATAGCGTTTATAACACAACAAATACACCTGGTGCAAGCGGTGGACTGACAGAATTAGTAATCAACTGCACGACAATCGGCGGTTGCAATGTGAGCCTGTCAGCAGTAGGAGTAAACGTGTTTTGCAATGCAGGAACGAATGGCTCCGTAATGTTAACTACCCCAGGTGAGGCAGGCACATTTA
>JACMPR010000262.1 GCA_014377385.1 Ferruginibacter sp.
CAAAACGGCTTCCTTTTGTACCCGCACGCCCTCCACTACAATACTGCGGCTGCCAATGAAGCAACCATCTTCAATTATTACAGGGCTTGCCTGCAAAGGTTCCAGCACGCCCCCAATACCAACGCCACCGCTTAGGTGCACTCCTTTGCCAATCTGCGCACAGCTTCCTACCGTTGCCCACGTATCAACCATAGTGCCTTCATCAACATAAGCCCCAATATTTACATAGGAAGGCATCAGCACCACATTTCTTGCGAGGTAAGCGCCATACCTTGCCACTGCATGCGGCACCGCCCTAACCCCCAGTTCCTTGTAGTTGCTTTTCAATTTCATTTTATCATAAAATTCAAAAGGTGGCAGGTCATAGGTTTGCATAGGCTGAATGCCGAAATACAATAATATCGCCTGCTTTACCCATTCATTTACCTGCCAGGTCACTTCATCGTCCTTCATAACAGGCTCGGCTGTACGCAATCTTCCCTTATCCACTTCTTCAATCACGGAACGAATGGCTTCGCGGTGACTTTCTTCTTTTACCAATTCCCTGTTATCCCAGGCCTCCTGTATTAAATGTTTTAGATCCATGTAATTTTTTTACAAATTTAGTTGACAAATGATAACGGACAACGCATAATTGAAGCTGGTGACTGATATTGAAAAATGAAAGCTATATCTCAGCAGCCCACTCTCCATTTCCGGGTGATTAGGGTGTAGCCTGCAAGCCTTTGCCATTGAACCGTATATTTAATAACTTTGTGCCATGCAGCAATTCCTCCTCATTCAGACGGCCTTTATCGGTGATGTGGTACTCGCTACTGCATTGGTGGAAAAATTAAAGCACCACTTTCCTGGCGCAGGAATTGACTTTTTATTGCGGAAAGGAAATGAGTCACTTTTGGCAAACAATCCCGCTGTTCGGGAAGTAATAACCTGGGATAAGAAAAAGGATAAGATAAAGAACCTTTTTCTCATCCTGCAAAAAATAAGGGCAACGAGGTACGATAAGGTCATCAACCTGCAGCGATATTTTTCCACCGGCCTCCTCACAGCATTTTCCGGTGCAACAGAAACAATAGGCTTTGATAAAAACCCACTGGCTTTTCTTTTTAGCAAAAAAGTGGCGCATGTATTTGATCTTAAACATCCCAGGCACGAAGTAGAAAAAAACAACGACCTGGTTGCACATTTTACAGACAACCGCTTTTTCAAACCAGCATTGTATCCTTCGTTACAGGACGCGGAAGATGTAAAAAAATATACCGCAGGTAACTATGTCACTATAACAGCTTCCAGCGTTTGGTTTACAAAAAACTATCCCATTGAAAAGTGGATAGATCTTATAAACAAGTTGCCGCCTTCACTGGGCATTTATTTACTTGGCGGAAAAGAGAATGTGGCGGAATGTGAAATAATCCTTGCAAAAACAACTAATAAAAAAGTGGAGATACTTGCCGGAAAATTAGGATTTCTCGGCTCTGCCGCTTTAATGAAGAAAGCTGTTATGAACTACACCAATGACAGCGCCCCCCTCCATTTTGCTTCTGGAGTAAATGCGCCCGTAACGGCAATTTTTTGTTCTACCATACCGGGGTTCGGCTATACACCGTTGTCAGAGGTTTCTTTTATAATACAAACAAAGGAGGCCCTACCATGCAGGCCTTGTGGCATTCACGGGCACAAGGCATGCCCGCTTACGCATTTTAAATGTGGCCATGGCATACATACGCAACAATTACTTAAAACACTTATTATACCCGCATGATCCTTCAAGACGATATAACTGCCTGTTTAAAAGTGCTGGATGCAGGGGGACTTATTTTATATCCTACTGACACTGTGTGGGGTATTGGATGTGATGCCACAAACGAAAAAGCCGTATCAAAAATATACGCATTAAAAAACCGGAATGAAAGTAAAAGCATGATTATCCTGCTGGCCGATGAATCGGCTATTTTACAATACACGGGCCAGGAGCACCTCAGCATTTTCGACTACATAAAAGGAATTGCAAAGCCGGTTACTGTTATTTATAAAGATGCGAAAAACCTGGCAAAGAATTTAGTGAACGAAGACGGCAGCATCGGCATCAGGATTGTGAAAGATGATTTCTGCAGGCAATTGATACGTGCATTTGGGAAACCGGTTGTTTCAACTTCATCCAACGTTTCCGGATATCCGCCTCCCCTCTTTTTCTCTGACATTGATGTTAAGATTAAAGATGGGGTGGATTATATTGTGCTGCACCGGCAACAGGATGAAGAGCCACGTACACCGAGTACTGTTATAAAATTGAATGATGATGACACGTTTGTAATCCTAAGGCAATAGGAAAGATTTTACAAACTTTTACCGTAATACCTATTTCCTAAATGTTATTATCTGGGTAATGCTTTAAAGCCGCTACCCATTACCCGCGCTCCAAAGGAAATGGTGCTTAAAAAGCACGACGAAAATGGATGTGTAGAATTCATACAGCCCTTATCGAAGATTAATGTTTCAAAAACGGAATTTTTAGAAGCGAAAAGGTGCATTCAAAATATGCTTATTAACTGTAAAGGAGTTCACATCAATCGAGCTGTGCGTGTTAAAGTTTAGCATACATTCATGCCGACACTCTAAAAAAACGCATAACCCAGTCCGACATGAATTGCCTGGCTTTTCCATTTTTCAGTATTCGTTGCATCATTCAGGTTGCTTAGCCCAATGTTATACCTGCCGTAAATACGAAATTTTGAAACCTTCAGCTGCAACCCACCGTTTACACTAAAATCGCCGCTTTTAAATGCTTCTTTGCCACTGGATAAAATATTATTCTGATCTACCAATATGCCGTACTGCGGGCCCAACTGGAAGTCAACATTCTTACTGAATTTAACGTTGAGAAGGATCGGTATATTGAGGTAACTTAATTTAATGTTTTTGAAATTGCTGCTGCTGCTGGGTATAACCGAATTAGGATTTGTACCTGTACGGGCATTTACCTGGCTGAAATAAACCTCGGGCTGAATGCCAATATTTTTAATTTTTACGGTTACAAAAGCACCTACATGATAACCAAATTTAAATTCCTCATCAAAGGATTTGCCACTCATCTTATGGATATCTGTGCCGGCCTTCAGCCCTACGTGAACGCCCTGGCTGAAAGCAGGTACTGCAAAAAAAAGAAAAAGAATGACGGTAGCAAATAATCTTGTTTTCATAAAATTGATTTTTTGAAACGGAATTTTAGATTAGTAAAGTTAATGTTACGGAATTAAAAAGCATAACTCAGCATTATAGAATACAACCCGGTTAACTTTTCGCTTCCTTTGCCGTGCAAATAATAGTCCAGATATAATTGTGGCCGCGCTACTAATTTTCCTTTGCCATACGTTGCTGCAA
>JACMPR010000263.1 GCA_014377385.1 Ferruginibacter sp.
ACCAATAAACCTTCATTCAATTCGATCAATTTGCCAAGTATTGCCGTAAAGCCTGCAAGAAAAACGGCAATATGTAGGTGCATGAAAGCTTTTTTCATTTGGGATAAAGATAGGTGAATGGGTGAAGAGGTGAATGAGCTATGGGTCATTAAATAAACGGACGAAAAAATACTGCCCGGTATGAACTTAATGGCTGTAACAAAATATCACATAAAAATTACAGGAGGTTGCTGGCCAAATGCAAACATGATTATATTTGCCCACTTATAACTACTAACATCAATATATGAGTTTCAAAAGAATCAACAATGTAACAGGTTGGGTTGTATGTTTTATCGCCTGTGCCGTGTATATCATGACGATGGAAGCTACGGGCAGTTTGTGGGATTGTGGCGAATTTGCATCAAGCGCCTATAAATTACAGATTCCCCATCCACCAGGGGCGCCTTTGTTTGTATTGATCGCCAGGCTTTTTATGGCACCTTTTGATCCTCATACCGCTGCTACCGGCGTGAATTTGATGAGTTCACTCGCCAGTGGTTTTACTATTTTATTCTTATTCTGGACCATAACACATTTTGCAAAAAAACTTGTACAGAAAGATGGCACTCCACTCAGCAATGATAAAATCTTCGGCATCATGGCTGCCGGTGTGGTAGGTGCACTGGCTTATACGTTTTCTGATTCGTTCTGGTACAGTGCGGTTGAAGGTGAAGTATATGCTTTATCATCCTTTTTTACAGCAGTTGTTTTTTGGGCCATGGTTAAATGGGAGCAAAATGTTACCGAAGAAGAAGAACAGGGCATCAGAGGTCATTTTACGAAAGCCGACAGGTGGATCATCCTTATATTTTACCTAATGGGGCTGTCCATCGGCGTGCATTTATTGAATTTACTCACTATTCCCGCCATCGTTATTATTTATTATTTCAAAAGATACAAGGTTACCAATTGGGGAACTTTCTTTGCGTTTTTGATTGGCTGCATCGTCACCGGGGTGGTACAAAAAGCGGTCATTGTTTGGAGCATCAAGGCTGCAGGTAATATGGATATTTTGTTTGTGAACAGTTTTGGAATGCCCTTCTTCAGTGGTTTTGGATTTTTCTTTGTACTGGTAGCCGTATTGGTTTATTTTGGCCTTCGCGTAGCCAACAAAAGAAACTGGAACTTTTTAAAACTTGGTTTGTGGAGTTTTTTATTCATGCTAATTGGCTATTCAACCTACTTCACCACGATGGTGCGCAGCAACGCCGACCCTTCGGTTGATATGTTTAACGTTGATAATCCCGTTAGTCTTGTTGGTTATGTAAGCCGCGAGCAATATGGTGATTGGCCGATATTATTTGGACAGGATTTTACCGCACAGGTCCAGGATAGTAAAGTGACTGAAACATACATAAGATCTAACGGTAAATATGAGAAAAAAGGAAAGAAGGTGGAATATGTATATGCACCCGAAGACATCCACTTCTTTCCACGCATGTGGGACCAAAGCAACGACCAGGGGCATGCAGATTATTATGCAAGTTTTATAGGTATTAGTAAAGACAAAGACGGTAACTGGGAACGGCCTCCAACCATGTCTGAAAATATCCAGTTTTTTATGAGGTACCAGATTAACTGGATGTATTGGCGTTATTTCATGTGGAATTTTGCCGGAAAACAGGATGACGTTCAGGGTGTGAATATGGGCAATGTGAGAGATGGCAACTGGAAAACAGGGATAGGTTTCCTTGACAGCTGGCGCCTGGGTGATCAAAACAATTTACCTGACAGCTTGAAAAACAACAAAGCCAACAATAAACTTTTTGCGCTGCCTTTTATTTTAGGCCTGCTTGGCTTATTCTACCAGATCAAAAAAGACAAACGGGACGCATTGATAACAGGCTTGCTTTTCTTCTTTACAGGATTTGCCATCTGCCTTTACCTGAACCAGGCAGGTAACCAGCCCCGTGAACGGGATTATGCTTATGTAGGTTCCTTTTATGCATTTGCAATCTGGATCGGTATTGGGGTGCTTTATGTGAAAGAATTGCTTTTGGCCGGCATTAAAAATGCACGCAATGCTGGTATTGCTGCTGCTGTTATTTGCCTGCTGGCAGTGCCAATATTAATGGCAAGCCAGGAATGGGATGACCACGACCGCAGCCACAAACTCCTCGCCAGGGATCTTGCAACAGATTACCTGGAAAGTTGTGCGCCAAATGCCATCCTCATTTCGTTTGGCGACAACGATACTTACCCGCTCTGGTATGCGCAGGAAGTGGAGGGCATCAGGCCTGATATCCGCGTTATCAACAGCAGTTTGCTTGGCACAGACTGGTACATAAACCAACTGCGTTACAAAGTAAACGGGAGTGCACCGATCGATCCGATATGGAGCGCTGCGCAGATCGAAGGCTCTAACAGGGATGTTGTGTACAATGCGCCAAAAGCGGGTGTTGATCCTAATCAGTATATGGACCTTTATAGCATGATGAAAGACTATGCTGGCAGCGATGATCCTTCAAAGATGGAACAAACCCGTGATGGCGGACTGATCAATGTTTTTCCATCAAAAAAAGTAAAAGTACCGGTTGACGTAAACCTGGTAAAACAAAACGGCACGGTGAATGCAGATGACAGTATTGTTAGCGAATTGATGTTTGATATTCCAAAAACAGTGTTGTATAAAAATGACGCAGCAATCTTAAATATTATTGCTGCTAATAAATGGAAACGACCCATTTATTTTACTTCGCCTTATGGCGAGTTGGGCTTTCAAAATTATTTGCGCCAGGATGGTCTTACTTATAGGTTGGTTCCTGTGTTGGGAAGCGAAGTAAACCAGGATTGGGCAGTAGATAAGATGACGAATAAATTTAAATTTGGGAATGTTGACAGGGCTGGTGTTTACTTTGATGAGGAAAACCGTCGCCACCTGAATAGTATCAGGTTGGCATATGCGCAGGCTGCATCTGATTTGGTAGGCTCAGGAAAAATGGACGAAGCAAAAAAACTGCTGAATAAGTGCGATAAAATGATGCTGGAATCGAATTTCCCTTACGGAATGGTGGGCCGAAATCAACAACACAACCAGATCGCGATGCAATTCCTGTTAGCAGCTTACCGGGCCGGGGACGATGCGCTTGCCGCAAAAGTTTCGAGGAGCCTCAAAAAAGATATGGATCAACAGGCTGCCTATTACCAAAACTTACCAGATGAAAAAAGAGATAACCTGAGTTTTGAAGAACAACGTAATGACAATCTTCTCAAGAATTTAATGGGTTGGGAACAGCAGTTTAAAAACAGTATTCCGAAGGTTGAAAGTCCCGGGGAGTTAAATACTCAGCCTATTCAGCCAATGAAAAAGGATACACCATAACCAGATATTAAAATAACATTAAATAAAAGATCCTGTGATATAAATCACGGGATCTTTTATTTAACAGAGCAACAAAACGGGCGTATTGTTTGTTACGTAACTTGTGAGCACACAACGGAATTAATTCAATCAGTTAGCTCACGGGATAAAGTTTACAGCACTTTCCCCCGTTAAGTTCCGGCCTTAAAACTTTAAACCTTTGTTCATGCTTGGTTTCAATTTCTCTAAATACGATCCTTCAGAAAATGCAAAAAGTAATTTTGAAAAATTACTGGATCTTTTTAC
>JACMPR010000264.1 GCA_014377385.1 Ferruginibacter sp.
GGACACAGGCGTAAACCTGCTTGCTCCAGGGAAAACACCGAAGACAAATTTAATGTTCCTGACCTTTTTTGTAAATACCATTAAAGCTGTTCATGATTATGCTGAACTCATCAGGGCATCCATTGCAAGTGCAGGTAACGATCACCGTTTGGGCGCTAACGAAGCACCACCGGCAATCATTTCTATCTTTATTGGAAAATACCTTACCGATGTGCTTAACCAGGTGGAAAAACGAGTAGGCGGAAATTTTGACGAACAGGATGAAGCCATCTTAAAGTTAGATATCCATAAAAGCATTCCTGAGCTAATGCTTGACAACACAGACCGGAACCGTACATCGCCATTTGCATTTACAGGTAACAAATTTGAATTCCGTGCAGTAGGTTCTTCTGCCAATTGCGCCGGGCCGATGACGGTACTGTATACCATTATGGCGGAAACCCTGAAGTATTTTAAAATTGAAGTTGATGGCCTGATTGAAAAAGGAGATAAGAAAGAAGTTGCGATCATGCAGGTAATTCAAAAATATATTGTTGACAGCAAAAAAGTACTGTTTGAAGGTGATGGTTACAGCGACGAGTGGGAGAAAGAAGCTGCTAAAAGAGGTTTACCCAATGTGAAGACGACGCCTCTGGCACTTGATGCTTACAGCACAGACAAATCAAAAAAGATTTTCTCTGATAATAAAATTTACAACCACCTGGAACTAGAAGCCAGGCATGAAATCATGCTGGAGGAATATGTAAAAAAAGTACAGATTGAAGCAAGGGTTATGGGCGACCTGGCCACGACACTCATTCTTCCGCCCGCTTTAAAGTATCAGAATATACTGCTTGAAAACATCCGGGGCCTGAAAGAAGTTGGTATGCCAGAAACTGCCTATGCAGGCCAAAAAGCCATCCTGACGCAGTTAAGCGAACATATTAACGTAATTAGTATTAATGTGGCTAAAATGATCGAAGCCAGGAAAAAAGCAAATGAAATCACGGATACCCGCAAAAAAGCAATCGCTTATTGCGATGATGTAAAAGCCAATTATTTTGACCTGATAAGATACCATGCTGATAAACTGGAATTAATGGTGGATGACAGTTTGTGGCTCCTGCCAAAATACAGGGAGATCTTATTTTTAAGGTAAAATAATCAGCAATTATATTTTTTGAATCCCTGTTATGCAGGGATTTTTTTGTTGAAGCCGGGAGATTATAGGAAACTTACCGGGAAAATTTAGGGAAGTTATAACGTAAGGTTGATTATTTTTAAAGCATGAAAAAGACTCTTTTCTTTTTACTTGTGGTATCGTTAATAAATAACGTACACGGTCAGCCGCAACAGATTGTTTTATCAGCAAACGATGAATATGTAAAAAACCTGGGGGCACTGGAAACTTTCAATGTTGCAACAATCGCTGATACGATAACACACAAATTTGCAGATAAAAAAGATAAAGCACGTGCCATTTTCTATTGGGTATCAAATAATATCTCGCTGGATGCAAAAGCGATTAAATCAAACGACAATAAAAAAGTTGATCCTGTTATTGTAGTACAAACACGCAGGGCCACACCGCTCGGCTTTGCCAACCTAATACAGGAAATGTGCAGCATGGCAAATATCAGGTGCCTGGTTGTGGACGGATATGTAAAGAACTATGCGGAGGAAATCGATAATAAAGCAGAGGAAATCAATCATTCGTGGAACGTGGTGCAGCTTGGGCAAAGTCCGGACAAATGGTTTTATATTGACGCGGCAAAGGCAAGTGGCTACCTGGATAAAAAAATGGCGGTCTTCACAAAACTGTTTACCAGTGAATATTTTTTTGCGGATAAAACACTATTTAACCTTGATCATTATCCCGACAACAGTGCCTGGTTTCTTGGAGGCGAACAAAAAAGCATCTCACAATTCTATTCACTTCCTGTAATTGGCAACACTGCTTATGCATATGGATTACAAAAACCGGTGCCGATAACGGGCATGATCAAAACAAAAACGACCAATACAATAAGCTTTAGCTTTAATTACAATCCTTCGATGGCCATTTCCACTATCTCATTGGTAATGGGTGAAGGAAACAAGCAATCCAAACCGGAGCCGATGAATTTTACAGACAATGGCGGGTCGGTCAAGTTCAATTATAAGTTTAAAAAAGCCGATACTTTTACTGTTAAGATATTGGTGGACGGAAAAGAGCTGTTGCAGTACATTGTTGAGGTAGAGGAATGATGCCACTGGTTAATATTACAATGAATCGTACCCGGCTAAATAACACACAAGCTACTTCGCTCTCCCCTGCTGCTGCAACATTTGCGAAAATGTTATCTTGCGGGAGAAAGCATTCAATGCCGCGGCAATTCTTTTCGACTTCGTAGCATCTGTCTTTGCACTTTCAATCCAATTCGAATAATATCGTTGATGTGACGGCATCAATCCGTTAAAATAAGATTTTCCTTCGGGATCATCTTCCAGGCAAGCCAACAATTCCGCTGATAATTTGACGATTGCTTTGTCCTCCTCTATTTCCAGTAATACCGGCGCTCCATGTATCTTTTTTATCGCTTTACGCATGCCAGCATTTACAGGCATAATAAAATCACCGGCACCCATCGGGATTATTGCAATAGCTTTAAAATTAAAATCGTCGATCCTGCCCCTGACACGAAACGATTTTTTATTTGCCGGCTTTAATTTTTCAGCAATTTTACCGGGAATTAATATATATGTCCACCCGGATTTCTCGCCGTGTTTATCAAATTTCAACAGTGTTGTTTTAAAACCGATCATAAAGAGTATGCTGTTAAATGAATTAAATTTTTAATTGTTTA
>JACMPR010000265.1 GCA_014377385.1 Ferruginibacter sp.
GAGGTCAAAATTCACCATGGCTGCAACAGGTATGGTTGCGAGTTCTAATGATAGATAAAACATTAAAAGATTTCTACTTGAGATCATGAGAAACATGCCCAGTAGTGCAGATAACATTAGTATAAAAAACTCCGGCATGTGATCGTGTTTTCGTAACCACTCCGCAAATATTAATGAAACAAGATAAACTGCCAGATTTAAAATATTCTTTTGAAAAGCAATCAGAGCACTTGTATAAAACATATCCCCAAATAAGCTGCCTTCCTGGTTAAAGAAAAAACCTGCAATAAAATTGGCCAGCAATAAGAGCTGGACCAGCATCAACAGGCTATCATTCTTCATGCCTTTACCTATCCTGATAAACAGGAGAAGAAAGATGATAATCGTGATCAGCAACTCCGCTTTCATTAATGTAAAAAATTCATTCATTCAGTTCGTTTTATTTTACTGCTGAAATTTTTTGCATAATAATTTCAGTTGCAGGCCTTATTAAATCATTTAACCAGGTTGGGGCAATGCCAATTGCAAGTATACCGGTAACTAATATAACAGCAGCTGCTACCTCATTCCATTTAGCATCGCTCAAATTTTGATACTCCTCTTTAATTGGCCCCATGGCCGTTTGCCCGATCGCTCTTAAAATATAAACGGCTGTTACAACGATCGACATGCATGCAACGATGGTTGCGACACGATGGAACATGTCAGGATGCTCCCACGATCCCATAAATATTGTCATCTCGGCCACAAAGCCACTGAGTCCGGGTAAACCAAGTGAACACAGTCCAACAATAAATAACAGCGTTGCAATGAAGGGCATCACTTTTAACAAGCCGCCCATTTCATTTACTTGCCTCGTATTTGTTCGCTCGTAGATCATCCCAATAACGGCAAAGAATAACGCTGTCATCAGGCCATGCGATACCATTTGCATGACAGCACCAGTCATAGCCGTTTTTGTTAACATACCGATACCCAACAACACAAAACCACAATGGCTTATAGAAGAATAGGCATTGATATATTTAAGGTCTTGCTGCATCATCGTGGCGAAGGCACCGTATAATATTGCAATGGACGAAAGCACAATTATGATCGTGGCATATTCTTTTGCGCCATCCGGCATGATATAAGTTGCTACCCGCAGGCAGCCATAACCGCCCAGTTTCATCGAAATACCCGCCAGGAACATAGATCCCGCTGTTGGTGCAGATGAATGTCCATCCGGAACCCACGTATGAAAAGGGAAAATGGCAGTGAAAACCCCAAACCCAACAAACAACAGCGGAAAACAAATTCTTTGTATGTCAACCGGGATAATTACTTTGGATAATTTGAGCAGATCGAAGCTGTGTTCCGGAATGGCAAAATAAAGACCGAGTAACCCTACTAACACCAATGATGAACCGCCCATTAACATCAAGGCGAGTTTATTAGCGCTGTATTCCTTTTTTCCACTTCCCCAGATTCCGATGAGTAAATATTTTGGAATCACAGCAATTTCGAGAAAGAAGAAAAGAATGAAGAGATCAAGTGAGATGAAAAATCCGTATGCCCCAAGACTCAACAAAATGAGTAAGAAATAAAATTCCTTTGTCATTTTTGAAATATTCCACGAGACCAATACGCCGGCAATAACTACAAAAGCAGTTAATAAGATCATCGCGACAGAGATCCCATCAACGCCCAAATGAAAATTAATATTCCATGCCGGGAACCACTTATATTCTTGTTCAAACAGCATTTGAGCATGATTGCCCGACGCAACTTCGTTGCGATAAATCAGTAGCAATAGTACCGCCAATACTAATTGTGCAGCAGAACCTATCAGGGCTACCAACTTTACCTGTGCGTTGTTACGTGCCAGCAATACAAGTACTGCGGTTAGTAGTGGTAAGAGAATGAGACCGATCAAATTCATTAAAAATTTTTAGGTTGGTGATTTGTAACTTACAAGGAAGGATTGAATGCTTTAAAATAGCCATACTCCTGTCTCATAATTCTAACCTCTTAACTAATTATTATTTCAATACATATACAAACAACGCCACCAAACCAATCGCTCCCATTAAAAAGTAAATAGCATACTGCTGTACTTTCCCCGATTGAAATCCTTTGATCAATTCAGCAACGAACCTTGTTGTATTTCCAATTGCATTCATCAATCCATCCACGATATTTTTGTCTATCCATGCAATGGGTCTTCCAATTAAATTAAATAATATTTTTTTAGTAATAAACAAATACAATTCGTCAATATAAAATTTATGATATGCTGCTCTGTACAACCCATTTAGTGAAGCAGCGATCTTATCAGGCTTGCTATTTTTGTTTTTATAAAAAGCCAACGCCGTGAAAGTACCTATCAAACTCAATACCACCGGCGCAATTGAAAATTGGAGGTGGAACCGGCTTTCCAAACTTGTTCCATCTGAACTAATAAAACGCCCGAAAGGAATAAAACCAGCGACCGCTGCTCCAAAGGCCAATAAGATCAATGGCATCATCATTAAAAAACCACCTTCGCCGTGTGTGTTATGGGCCTCAAGCTCCACCTTCTGCAAAGAGGAAGCCTTGCTCCAGAAAATATTAAAATACAGGCGGAACATATAAAATGCGGTAAGTGCTGATGTTAACAATGCAACCCAGTAAATAGCAGGATTGTGCTGAAAGGCAGCCAATAAAATTTCTTCTTTGCTAAAGAAACCGGCAAATGGCGGTATGCCTGCAATAGCCAGGCAGGCAATTAGAAAAGTAATATGCGTGATGGGCATGTACTTTCTTAACCCACCCATATCTTTCATTTCATTACTATGAACGGAATGAATAACAGCACCTGCACCAAGGAACAATAGTGCTTTGAACATTGCGTGCGTAAACAGGTGAAACATGGAAGCGGTATAACCAAGGCCTTCCTCCCCGCCATATTTTGAAACGCCCAATGCAAACATCATATAACCGATCTGCGACATGGTCGAATAGGCTAATACTCTCTTTATATCCGTTTGTGTACAGGCAATAATCGCAGCGATAAAAGCAGAAACGGCACCGACATATCCAACAAGGTTCAACGCTTGAGGAGCTGAGATGGCAAATACGGGAAACAATCTTGCCACTAAAAAAACGCCTGCCACTACCATTGTTGCGGCATGTATTAATGCTGAAACAGGTGTTGGGCCTTCCATCGCATCCGGTAACCAGATGTGCAAAGGAAACATCGCACTTTTTCCTGCGCCACCGATAAACACCAGAACCACACCCCAGGTGATGGCAGAAAGACCCAGAAAAGACGCAGCCACCGCATTTTTAAATTCATTCGATTCAGGTGAAGTGAGCCTTTGAATCAGGGTATTAAAATCCAGGGTTCCGCTGTAATAAGAAAGGACAAGGATACCAATTAAAAATCCAAGATCTGCAAAACGGGTAACAATAAACGCTTTTTTGCAGGCAGCTACCGCACTTGGTTTATCATAATAAAATCCTATAAGTAGAAAAGAGGACACACCGACAAGTTCCCAGAAAAAATACATCTGGAAAATATTCGAGGAAATTACTAGCCCTAACATTGAAAAAGTAAACAGACCAAGAAAAGAATAATAAACGGGAAATCTTTCTTCCCCCTTCATGTACTCGAGGCTATAAATATGTACCATTAGGGAAATAAAAGTTACTACTACCAACATCATGACCGATATAGGATCCAGTATGATTCCCATATCTATGGACATACCAGGTGAAAATTCCAGCCAGGTGAAATTAAAAGGAATAAGTTTTTGATAAACGCCGTTCATTTTTCCATAATCCATGAAATAGCCATAAGCGACATATAAGGCCAAGACCGTTGATACCAGCAATAATAAAGTACCAATGATACCGGAAGATTGATGGAAATATTTTCTGCCAAGCAATCCCAACAGGAGAAAGCCTGCCAGTGGAAGCAGAGGAATGAGTATAATGTAAATTGCAGTCGGCATTTAGCAGCGTTGTATTGATTATGATTTTAAATTTATAAATTATGAGTATAAACTTTGTAATAAGCAACACGTTGATACTCCATTCATAATTCCTAATTCTTCATTTCCTGAACTTTCGCTACATCAATTGATCGATGGCTTCTATATAAGTTTATTATAATCGCTATAGCTACAGCGGCTTCTGCGGCTGCGATTGCAATTACAAAAATGCTGAAGAACAATCCATCAAGCTTATTTGGCCACAGGTATTTATTAAAAGCAATGAAATTCAGGTTCACGCTGTTCAGGATCAGTTCAATACTCATCAGCATGCTGATAAGATTTCTTCTTGTTAAGAAACCGAACACACCTATAAAGAATAAGCCTGCACTGATGAATAATAAATGATACAAACCTGGTTCCATTATGAATGATTTTCAAACCCCGAATAAAGAATTTCTGATCAACAAAATTTTGTTCCCAATCAATATTCAATATTATTTGTTCCTAGATCAATATTTTTTTCAGTTGCTTTGGGCCGCATGGCAATTACGATACAACCTATTAATGCAGCCAACAATAAAACACTTACTACTTCAAACGGTAGTGCATAGCCTCCTTCTTCAGTTCCCAACATCTGATTTCCAATGTTAACCACATTTGGTTCTACAGTTGGCTCATTCGTATTGGTAAACTTATATTGGTAAACTTGCAGCAGCGTTAATGCAAAACCACAAAATGCAGCCAGTGCAGCAAACAACCGCCCGCGAGCGTTTTGCGTCGGTAAAAGTTCGCCGGCTTGCTGCGTGAGGAATATAGAAAAGATAATGAGTACCGTAATGCCACCTACATACACCACGATCTGCACAGCAGCAATGAATTCATATTGCATCCAGAAGTAAAGTCCGGCTATACCAATCAATGAAAATAATAAAAAAATTGCCGCACGAAATATGTGCCGTGTAACAACGGCAAAGAATGCAGTTGCCAGCGTAAATACAGCCAGCATATAAAATATAATCGTTGATCCGTTCATTTATAATCTTAATAAAATACTTCAACCTGTTAATTACTCATCCTATATTTATAATTAATTATGTCTTATTTTCATTCCACCCCATCCATAATTTTTGAACCAGGGTTATTGAGAATCTTCGTTAACTTGCTCCTGTCAAAGACACTGTGTTCAAAGGTTTGCGCCATTACGATTGCATCGGAAGGACAGGCAATTACACATAAATTACACATCGTACATAATTCCAGGTGATAAACCAGTTTGTCAATAGCCTTTTTCTTCTTGCCTTCAGGTGAAATATCAAATTTAGTAATCACTTTGATGGTTCCATTCGGACAAGCCAGCTCACAAGCCGTGCAACCCGTACAACGATGTTCATTTTTTTCATCGTGTGGCATCACTACTTCGCCTTTGAATCTTTCGGGCAGATTTAATGTATCCCTGTTATCAGGGTATTGCTGGGTAATGATTTCTTTATGATGCGTAAAATAATAGCCTGTCCGGCGCATGCCGATGAGCAACGATTTAATTGCGCTCCAGACTTCTTTTATGTATTTTACGATGAACAAAGCTTATGATTTATTGTTTTGAATTTTGAGGGTAAGTATTAAACCAATTACAGCACTCATATTTCAATATTACAAACGATTTGTTTATACTTTTAAATAGTGTTCAGATTTTACAGGTCTAAAAAAAATAATCGTACATCTCTGCTCACAACGGTACCCATTTCAAAAGTGCCATCCAAGTATCGCCATCGCCGTCACCAATATTATATTAAACATACTGATCGGTAACAGGTATTTCCATTCTAAATTCAATAGTTGATCTATCCGTAAACGTGGGAATGTCCACCTAAACCACATAATCAAAAATATCAGGAAAAAAGTCTTTCCGAAAAACCAGATACTGGAGGGAATATAATCCATTATATGATTAAACCCCTGCCAATTACCAATATGAAACGGCATCCAGCCGCCTAAAAACAACGTTGCACCGATTGCGCAGACAATAAAAACATTTACATATTCCGCCAGGAAGAACAAGGCAAATTTCATCCCTGAATATTCAGTATGAAAACCCGCAGTCAATTCTGATTCGGCTTCAGCAAGATCAAATGGTGCCCTGTTTGTTTCTGCCGTAACAGCAATAATAAAAATAACAAATGAAATAAGCACAGGGATATGCCCTTTGAATATCCACCACCCATTGGCCTGCGATTGTATGATATCGTTCAGGTTTAAACTACCTGTTAGCACAACAATCGATAAAATAGCCAATCCTGCTGATAATTCGTAGCTCACTATCTGCGCTCCACTTCGCATTGCACCCATCAATGAATATTTATTATTGCTCGCCCACCCTGCCATCAAAATACTGATAACAGAAATAGATGAAACGGCTGTTACATATAATACCCCGATATTCATGTCCCACATTTTAAAATCACGGGCAAATGCGATAGGAGCCATCAGCAACATAGCCACGATCATGGCAATAAAGGGTGCAAGGTTAAATAAAAATTTATCAGCTCCATTTGGGGTCAGTCCTTCCTTTACGAGTAATTTCAACGTGTCTGCAAAAGATTGCAGCATTCCTTTCGGGCCTACCCGGTTTGGCCCAAGCCTGATCTGCATCCAGGCAGAAACCTTTCTCTCCATTAACACCAAAACCAGGCCCAATATAGCAAACAAGCTTATTACACATATGCCGACGATGACCATCTCAAAAATGAGTGCCCATGTTGGACTAAAGGTTTGATTCAGCCAGCTGTTAATCGTCTGCGTTATATTTGATAAGCTCCACATAAATGATAAATCATAAACTTCGAACAAGGCATCCTGGATATTAAAAGAGATGATTCTTTCATCCTGCAGGATTCCCTGTTCCGTTTTCGTTGTTTTAATGCTACTAACGATCGATATCCGGTATCACCAAATCAAGCGTACCCATCATCGCCACCAGATCCCCAAGCTTGCTTCCCCTCGCCATATGATCCAATGCTGAAAGATTAGCAAAACCCGGCGAACGGAATTTTATCCTGTAAGGCGTTGTTCCTCCTTCGCTCACGATGTACACGCCAAATTCTCCTCTTGCTGTTTCCACTCTTGAATAAAATTCTCCTTTTGGTAATTTCAAAACAGCTTTTGTCTTTGCCTGAAAATCTCCTTCCGGGATATTATCAATCAACTGTTCTATAATATTAATAGATTGTTTTATCTCGCGCAATCGAACCATATACCGGGCCAATGAATCGCCTGAAGTTTCAAGTACTTCCTCAAATGTTACACTGTTGTAAATTTCATAGGGATACAATTTTCTGATATCACAATTTAAGCCACTACCCCTTGCAGTTGGACCGGTGCACCCGAAAGAAATGGCATCTTCTTTCGATAACAGCCCAACGCCTTTCATCCGATTCTGAAATATGATATTCCCGGTAAGCAATTCATCCGACTCATTCATTTTTGTTCTATAAAACGCAATAAAGTCTTTTACTTTTTTTTGAAAGTTTGGGTGAATATCAATCATTACGCCGCCAGGTACCATATAGTTCATCGTTAATCTTGCGCCACAGGTTTCTTCCATAATATCATTGATGCTTTCTCTTTCGCGAAATGCATGAAAAAAAGGTGTGAATGCACCTATGTCCATTGCCATGGCTCCCCACCACAATTCGTGGGAAGCGATCCTCGTAAGCTCATCCATGATCACCCGTATCACCTGGGCTCTTGCCGGCACTTCTATCTGAAGGCCTTTTTCTACACACAAGGCGCAACCGTGGTTGTTGATGTGCGAAGAAAGATAATCCATCCGGCTGGTTACGTATATGAATTGCCGGTAGGTTAAGCTCTCACACATCTTTTCAATAGAACGGTGAATATAACCAAGATGCGGTTCAACCTTTTTTACGGTCTCTCCATTCAATGTGATCACCAGATGCAATACACCGTGTGTTGCAGGATGTTGTGGGCCTACATTAATGATCAGATCACCTTCGGTTGTTGTGCCTATTTCTTCTACCATGTGAATGTTGAACAGGTAATCCTGGTGATGAACGAACTTAATGGGTTGATCAGCAGAATTCTTTGTTTATTATTAGCCTTGTATTTACAATCTTATCATATTAACCGGGTCTTCAAAATCTTTTCGCATGGGATTTCTTCCTTCCCATCCATCCGGCAATATCAATAACCTCAAATCGGGATGATTAATAAAATGAACGCCAAACATTTCATACGCTTCTCTCTCGTTGAAATTTGCAGTTTGCCATAGGTGGCTCACCGTTTCTACTTCAGGAGCTTCCCTATCAAGATTTATTTTTATTACAATATTATGCCGGTAGCTGGTAGAACTAAGATGATACGCCATGGTAAGGTGCGTTTTCCAATCTATACACGTAACACAAAAAAGATAGTCGAAGTACAACGAATGATGATTTTGGAGTTGTAAGGCAAGCGTTAACCATTCTTTTGGATCGACTACAACGTTCAGCCATTCTCCCGTTTCGTCAAAAGCGGCAGTAGCAATTAGTTCGGTAATTGTAGTTTTTAGTTCCTCGTTGGTCATATCAATTATCTGGCATCAGGTATCAAGTATTAGCCCTCATTTATGACTGTAAATTCAGAATTCTACATTGTTTTTAGCTGCTCTCTCGTCATTCCCATCTTTATCTTTTCCTGCAAGCTTATCAGTGCATGTAGCAGTGCTTCCGGCCTGGGCGGACAACCCGCAACGTATACATCGACAGGAATGATATGATCCGCCCCTTTTACAACAGAATAGGTGTTGTAGAAAAAAGGACCACCGCTGATGGCGCAGGCGCCCATGGCAATTACATACTTAGGATCTGCCATTTGATCATATAATCTCTTAAGTACCGGCGCCATTTTATTTACGATAGTGCCTGCAATTATGATTACATCCGCTTGTCGGGGCGAAGCCCGTGCGACTTCAAAACCGAAACGCGAAAAATCATACTTTGCCGAAGCCACTGCCATCATTTCGATACCGCAGCAGCTGGTGGCAAACGTTAGTGGCCATAAGGAGTTGGATCGGGCCCAATTGATCAGCTCATCGAGTTTGCTCAATACGATACCTCCACCGGGCAATTCTTCGATCTGCCCGGGAAAATTATTCGCTATGATTTTTTCCTCCGTCAAGTAATGAAGTAAATTTTAATTGAACAATAGCCAACTTATATCTGTAAGCTGGAACCCTTGACATTAGTCACACCCACGTTAACGCTCCCTTTTTGTGCGCATATAAAAAACCCATGAATAAAATAAAAAAGAAAATAAGTATCTCTATTAATGCAAACCAACCCACGCTTTTTGCCACAACAGCCCAGGGATATAAAAAAACCAGTTCAACATCAAAAATTAAAAAGATGAGTGCGAATAAATAATAACCCACGTTTAATTGTACCCAGGTTTTACCGCTTGTAGGAATACCGCATTCATATGGTTCTCCCTTTTGCGGATTGGTGGTGGCTTTGGTAACAATTTTTGCAACAAGGATGGCAATTGCAGAAAAGGCAAGCGCTGCAAGAATAAGAACAATCATCGAAGAAGCTCCCATATAACACAACCGTTGGTTAGTAAAAAGTCTACGCTAACAAGTTAAGGAAAATAATGAAACCAACAATATGTATGACGCGAGATGTATGAAATGAAAGATGATATTTTTTTGATGGAAGTGTACAATTATCTTATGATCGTTTTCAAAGCGAAAGAAATCATACAAGTCACCTTATACATCACCCATATATCTCTAAATGAATATCCTTCTTATCATATCCCATTTCCAATATTGTCTTCTTCGCATCATCAATCATGCCTTTCCATCCGCATAAAAAGAAATTTGCGGGATTTCTTTCCCTGCACAGCGATTCATAAATGGCATGCACATAGCCCGTGTTACCGTCCCATTGTTCTCTTGACAAAGTTGGGATATAATAAAAACCAGGAAGTTCTTCCTGAATTTTCTTCAGCTCTTCATAATATAACAGGCTGGATTTGGTACGGCAGCCAAAAATAAGATAGATATTTTTATGGGGAAAATGGTTGTTTTTTATATGGTGAATCATGCTCCTGAATGGCGCAATGCCAGTTCCCGTGCAGATCATAAAGATATCTTTATCCAACGGCTCTTTCAATGTAAAAACACCTTGTGGCCCCCGGAAACTTATTTCAGATCCAACAGATATCTGGTCAAAAAGATAAGGAGTACCGGCACCCGTTTTATCCAGCACGATTACCAGCTCAAATACATTCGTTTCATTGGGCCAGGAAGAAATAGAATAGCTGCGCCATCTCTTGTTGGGCTTTTCATGTATCGGCAGATCCAGTGTCACAAATTGACCTGGTTGAAAATCAAACAAGTCTACCTCCGGCACTTCAAACCAAAACCTCCGGGTATCAGAGGTTTCATCTTGTATACGAATAATCTTTCCAACACGCCAGGGTTGTAAGGCCATAAATATATTTTAATAACATAAAAATAATACTATATCCTGTAAGAAGGGTTCTTATTGTTGAGGTTACTCAAAATTGAAAGCATAGAATAATAAGTTACCTCCGTGGAGCTATCCATTTAGGTTTTATTTATCTTTCAAGGTACCTTTTTTTATGGTTGGCGCCGTTTGAAACCCTCCTATTGTAACGCTACACTCGTAATTCTTGACTACATTTGCACTGGCAAAGAATGAGCGAATGAACCTCGACGTGTTGATGAATTTTTATAAGAATGACCCCCGCTGTTTTCAAATAGCGAACAGGATCACTTTGTCAAAACCAACCCACACACATTTATCCGGGCTTTATGGCAGTGCTTCGCAATTTGTTATCGCTGCAGTATATAACCACCCGGCAACTGCGCAAACCAACCACCTGGTTATTCTGAGAGATTCTGAAGAGGCAGCTTATTTTCAAAATACGCTTGAAAATATTACCAATGCACTCGATATTTTCTATTTTCCTTCTTCCTTCAAGAATAAGAAAAATTACCAGTTGCTCAATAGCAGCCATGTTATGCTCCGCACGGAAGCACTAACCAAAATTGCTGCCGGCGGAAATAAGAAAATCATCGTTACACATCCGGAGGCGCTGTTTGAAAAAGTAGTTCTTTCAAAAACACTTTCTGAGAATATTATCAGCATCAAACAAGCTGATACGCTGGATGTAAATGCAATGCTCGAAAGATTCGTGCAGCACGGGTTTGTTCGAACTGACTTTGTGTACGAGCCCGGACAGTTTGCCATCCGCGGTGGTATCCTTGATATTTATTCATTTGGAAATGAAAAGCCTTACCGCATAGAATTATTTGGCAACGAAGTGGACAGTATTCGGATATTTGATCCTGAGAACCAGCTGAGTGAAAGAAAATTATTACAGGTAAATATTATTCCTAACGTGGAAACGCAGTTTGAAAGTGGTGAGAAGGTTTCGCTGCTGGATTTTCTCCCCGAAAATACGGTTGTATGGATGGAAGACTGGAATTTTATCAAAGAAAAAATTGAACAACAGGAGGAGGACCTGGATATCTTTTTGGACCTGGGAAAGAGCAGTGATAGCAGGCAAATTACAAACGATGATGACGACGAAATAAATCGAAAAGCAAGGGTAAGCCTTGCAGACTTTGTAAAAGCATTTGAAATAGAGAAAGAAATAAAAGGCAAACATACCATTGAACTTGGCAACAAATCGTATTTCCATAACGGGAATTCTGAAACGAAAAATGGTAACCCGGAAACCGGGGGAGTATTCAGGTTTTCAACCAAAGAGCAACCCGCCTTTAACCGCCAGTTTGACCTGTTGATAAAGAATCTGCAGGATTATGAACAGAAAAAATATAATATTTTCATTTTTGCCGATAACCCTAAGCAACTGGAAAGGCTGCACATTATTTTTACAGACCTGAAGGCGGAGTTACAGGTTACCCCAATCCCGGTTTCCATCCATGAAGGTTTTATAGACGATGACCTGAAAGTGATTTGTTACACTGATCACCAGGTATTTCAACGGTACCACAAATACCGGGTAAAGCAGGCATTTAGTAAGAACAAGGCCCTTACACTTAAAACGCTGCGGGAATTGCAACCGGGCGATTACGTTTCTCACATAGATCATGGTGTGGGTGTATACAGCGGTCTGCAGAAGATCGAAGCCAACGGGCGTATGCAGGAAGCCGTTAGGATACAATACAAAGATGGCGACCTGTTATACGTAAACATTTCCTCACTTCACAAAATAAGTAAGTATAGCGGCAAGGAAGGCAGCGTTCCTAAAATTAATAAGTTAGGCAGCGATGTGTGGAGCAAACTGAAAGAGAAAACCAAGAAACAGGTAAAGGACATTGCCACCGACCTAATTAAATTGTATGCTCAGCGAAAAAGCCTGCAGGGTTTTGCACATAGCCCGGACAATTATATGCAAACCGAACTGGAAGCCAGTTTTATTTATGAGGATACACCTGACCAGGCCAAAGCAAGTGAAGATGTAAAAAGAGATATGGAAAAGCCAGCGCCAATGGACCGGCTTGTTTGCGGTGATGTTGGATTTGGTAAAACAGAGATTGCCATCCGGGCTGCGTTTAAGGCTTGCTGTGATGGCAAGCAGGCGGCTATTTTAGTTCCAACGACGATACTTGCATACCAGCATTATAAGACCTTTGGTGAAAGATTGAAAGATTTCCCGGTAACTGTTGACTTTATCAACCGTTTTAAATCTGCAAAAGAAAAAAAAGAAACCCTCAAAAAAGTAGAAGAGGGAAAAATAGATATCATCATCGGTACACATGCCTTACTGAGTAAAGACGTAAAATTCAAAGACCTTGGAATAATGGTGATTGATGAGGAGCAAAAATTTGGCGTAGCCGCAAAAGAAAAATTGAAACAGTTAAGAACTACTGTAGATTCACTAACGCTTACCGCTACCCCCATTCCACGCACCTTACAATTTAGTTTGATGGGTGCGAGGGACCTGAGCATCATTAACACACCTCCGCCAAACCGGCAACCGATCCAAACGGAGGTAACGGTGTTCAATGAAGATGCTATTCGTGATATCATCTATTATGAAACCGAACGCGGCGGACAGGTATTTTTCATTCACAACCGGGTGAAAGGTCTTGCGGAAATGAAAGGTTTTATACAGGGGCTTTGTCCGGACATAAGCATCGCGTATGCGCATGGACAAATGGAAGGCGATGAACTCGAAGATACCATCCTGGATTTCATGGATAAAAAATATGATGTGTTGGTTTGTACCAATATTGTTGAAAGTGGCGTGGATATACCGAATGTTAATACCATCATCGTAAACAATGCCCACCAGTTTGGTTTGAGCGACCTACACCAGTTACGCGGTCGTGTCGGCCGCAGCAATAAAAAGGCTTTCTGTTACCTCTTGGCACCGCCCATGAGTACGCTGCCTCCAGATAGCCGCAAACGTTTAAGTACGCTGGAACAATACAGTGACCTCGGCAGCGGTTTCCAGATTGCGATGCGTGACCTGGATATTCGCGGCGCAGGCAATATGCTTGGCGGTGAACAGAGTGGTTTCATCGCCGAGATCGGTTTTGAAATGTACCAGAAAATACTGGATGAAGCTATCCGTGAATTAAAACGCAGTGAATTCAAAGACCTGTTTAAAGACGAGATTCAGCAGCAGGACGATTTCGTGAAAGATTGTACCATTGATACCGACCTGGAAATATTGATTCCGGATAGTTACGTAGAAAGTATCACGGAAAGGCTGAGCCTTTATTCGAGGCTGGACAATTGCGAAACAGAACAGGACCTCATCGATTTCCATGATGAAATGAATGACCGTTTTGGACCAATACCTGCGGTAGCGGAAGATCTTTTTACAACTGTAAGATCCCGAAAAATTGCAGTAGAACTTGGGTTCGAAAAAATGTTCTTAAAAAACGAAACCCTCAAATGCTTTTTTGTAAGCAATCCAGATTCCCCCTATTTCCAAAGCGATACTTTCAATGGCGTCCTGAAATTTTTACAAACAGGTACCAACAAGGGGAAACTGAAACAGGTCGGTAAGAATGGAATTTTAGTGGTGGAAGGCATTAAGACGATGACTGAGTTATATGATTTTATTAACAGGATGCATTTGTCCATCCGCCGTAGTTAACTTCATGTTCCTCAGTGATGTCCCTATGACCATGGTGGCTGTTATCAAGCGCATCGTTATGACATAGAGCAATTATCCAATACGCCTGCATTTTTTTTTGATGGCTTTGGCAACAAAAAAGCCGCCCGTTGTAAACGAACAGCTCTTAAAAATTTTGATTGGGATTATTACCACCCTTTTTTGGCTACACCGTCTTTCACTGCTTCTAAAGCTTTTGCTTCTGCCAGCATCGTAGTCATTTTATTTCCTTTACCGTCATCGCCTTGGGCCATGTATCCACCACGGGAAGTTTTGGTTATGATCGCATTTTGCATGGGGACATTCTTTTCTTTCGTTTTCATGCAATAAGCTGTTAACATGTTTGCCATTTTAATAAGTTTATAGTGAAAAATAATGGGTTGAAGTTGATCTTCAGCCTGAAAGCTACTGAAAATATTGGTTTTGCCAAAAATTACTACGTAAAATAGCCATTTCTAATGCTAACACCTGTTAATAACATATGTATTTAAAAATCGGGAATAAAAAAATTGGGGCCAAGGCCCCAATCAATTATAAATCTTATAATGTTTTATACATCAATTTTAGCATATTTAGCGTGGGACTCGATAAATTCCCTTCTTGGCGGAACTTCATCTCCCATGAGCATACTAAAAACTCCATCTGC
>JACMPR010000266.1 GCA_014377385.1 Ferruginibacter sp.
CATAGCATAAAACATATAAGTAAAACTTTACTGGCAGCATCTTGGGAGGAAGTAAAATGACCGATCAACGAAATGGTAAAAGTAATGGCAAAGGATATGGAAAAACGACATAGTATTTTTCAGTTCTTAGATAAGAATCGGCCGGCAGCCCTAATTATTTTGTGTAATGAAAAAGGATGCGCAGCAGTGGCGCAATATTAATATTGTAAGATTCTTTTTAGGTTTATCAAAAGGCAGTTTGATAAACAGGTAAACTGGTAATTACTATTGGGTAATTTTGACGAATCATTTTGATTTTCACTTTTGTAAAACTATTTGAATGTTTCGGCACATTGGTAAAAGCAGAACATATATTCACAACCTGAAATTAGCCTCTATTCTGTCGTTCGTAGCAGGGATCGTTAATATAACGGGCGTATTGTCTGTCAAAATACTCACCACGAATGTCACCGGCCACTTTGCCTATTTCGCGGAGGAACTGGTGAATAAAAATTACACCTCCGCATTCGCTTTCCTGTTGTTTATCCTGTTCTTTCTGCTGGGAGCGTTTATTTCCAATCTCCTGATTGAAATAATATCAAGAGTGAAACCCGGGCGCTCTCACCTCTATCCAATGATTATCGAGGTGCTTATCCTGGTATTGGTTGCAATTTCCGGTACCGGGTCAATTCTGTCGGATACCCATGGACAGTTGATTGCCTGCGCTTTGTTATTCGCGATGGGGATCCAGAATTCTCTGGTAACAAAAGTTTCTCAGTCAGTTGTCAGAACAACGCATTTAACAGGCTTGTTTACCGACCTTGGGATCGAATTATCGCAATTGTTTTTTTACCGAAAAACAACTGAATTTAAAAAGCTTGGCAAGAGTATTTATTTGAAACTGGCAATTATTTCATTCTTCTTTTCAGGCTGCGTTGCGGGTGGTTTTCTTTTTCACTTCCTGGAGCTGAAAACTTTGTTAGTTGGCGTGGCTTGCCTGGTCATGGCATTACTTTATGATAATTTATTGTTTGGGTTTTACAGTTTTAAAAGGAAAATCAGGTTCCACTGAAGGATTCAAGCTGACTATTGCTGTAGTATGAAGTCCCTGGATAAACTCTTTACAATAATCTTTTACCCGGTCCCTTGTCTCACGGAACTTTTCTAACACTCCTGCTTAGCTACAGGTAGCTTTTGCCGGATCCGGAAAATTATGATTAAATCTTATAGCACTTGTTGGAAAATACGAGCAGCTTTCTTTGGCGTTATTACCAACCGTCATTACAAGATCAAAGTCAATGTTGCGGTAATCATTTATATTACTGGAAGTATATCCGGAAATATAAATACCGTCTTCCAGTATGGTTTCAATGGCAGTGGAATTTAAGCCATACGAGTCAATATCAAATCGCTACTTACCTCCGCAATCAATAAAATGTTTTTGAATTAGCCATACTCCTGTAACGTGAAAATGTTCAGGTACGTAAGCGCCTGTGGGTAGTTTAAAATTTACAGCCGTTACCGTTTCCAGCATTCGTTTGAATTCAGATAATTTTATGATTGTTCTTTTTCATTGGATAACAACAACGATTTCTTTCCTTTCCAATTTTAGTTGCAATGCTGGTAAAATCAGGTTGAAACTTCGCCAGCACCTTTTCATCAATACAATAACAGGTTGATTTTCCATCAATATTTCCTTTTACCAGCCCGGCATTTTTTAGTTCTTTTAAATGTCGGGAAACGCCTGGTTGGGCAATTGGTAATATATTCCCAATAACTCTGCAAATACAGGAATCAACTGACAACAGGAAGTCTATGTTTACGATCCTTGCGGGGTGTGTTAATGCTTTGGCAAGTGTGGCAGTGTTATTTTGCCTGTCTGCGAAGTGGTCTGTTTTTATTGCACCCATTATTAAATTTAATATTGCGATATGGATATTTTAGAAACGAATTAAAATCCAGGCTGCATCGCACTCATCA
>JACMPR010000267.1 GCA_014377385.1 Ferruginibacter sp.
AGGTTTACATTCACCCCCATATTGGCGATTGCCTGTATCACCAACGTAAAACTCAGTGCCAAAGCCAAAAAAGCACCGAAAGCGAAAGGGCATTTCCGGTAAACCCGTATGCAGCGGTATAGAAACAAAAGATAAATCGCTATCATAACGGCACCGCCTATCAGCCCATATTCCTCTATGATAATAGCGAAAATGAAATCACTATAACTATGTGGTAAAAAATTACGTTGCTGGCTGTTACCCGGACCAAGTCCAAGCCACCCGCCATTTGCGATGGCTATCTTTGCCTGGTTGATCTGGTAATTCTTTTCCCCGTCGTCTTCTTTACTTCCATAAACAAATGTTTGTATCCTGCTTATCCACGTTGGAATACGGCCAGTGGCAAGGAACGCAGGTAATTTCTTTGTTTCGTGTGTTTGTTTATCATATGTAGAAACTGCCAGGCTTATTAATAGCACGATCGGTATCATGGCTATGGCGATAGTGCCCAATATATGTTTAGTACTTACCCTCCCAATAAACATCAGCATTACGCTTGTTCCGGCGATAAGCAACGATGTAGATAAATTGGCCGGAGCAATGAGCAGACAGATAATGGCAACAGGAATAATGATAGGTAAAAAACCTTTTTTAAAATCCTTGATCACATTTTGTTTGCGGCTAAGCATCCTGCTCATGTACATAAAAAGTGCAAGCTTTGCAAGATCCGATGTCTGAAACGTCATATTTATCACAGGTAATTTGATCCACCTGCTACCGGCATTTAATTGCACACCAAACATGAGGGTATATAATAGCAAGGGAATTGATACCAGGAATAATACCAATGCAACTCTTGAATACAAGGTGTAATTTATCCTGTGAGCGAAATAAATGATCATCAATCCGAGCATGATAAATGCAAACTGCTTGAATAAATAACTTTCAGTGCTTTTACTCATCCTGTATGCGAGTGAACCCGTACTACTGTAAACCAATAGTAAACTTGCAAGGGTTAAAATGATGACGATAGCCCATATCACCTTATCCCCCTTGGTTTTACTAACCAGGTTGTCGCCCATATTGCTAAAGGCGGGAGATAGGAGAGACTTAAAATTTGTGTTTTCTGCCATTGATCTTTATTCAGTTCGCCAGGAATTTACAGCCGTACCTTTTAAATCGAGTACGCCTTTAAAATGCTGTTTTATAAATTTTTTACTGCCTGTTTAAATTGATTGCCCCTGTCTTCGTAATTCTTAAATAGGTCAAAACTTGCACATGCCGGGCTCAGCAGTACCACATCTCCTTTATTTGAAAAATGAAACGCTGCCTGAACCGCTTCCTTTGCACTCAATGTATTCACCATCAGTGAAACAACATCTCCAAAAGCTTCATGTATTTTACTATTATCTCTACACATGCACACAATTGCTTTGACTTTTTCCTTCACCATTTCTTTTAAAATATTATAATCATTTCCTTTATCAACACCGCCAAGTACCAGAATTACAGGTTTGATCATACTCTCAAGGGCATACCAGGTGCTGTTTACGTTGGTTGCCTTGCTATCATTAATAAACTCCACGCCTTTTATGGTGCTTACAGGTTCCATACGGTGTTCAAGGCTTTCAAATGTTTGCAATGCCTCCCTTATTTTCTCCTTTCGTATATCGATTGCCGTTGCGGCCATGCTTGCAGCCATACTGTTATATTGATTGTGTTTTCCTTTAATTGCAAAATCCTCTACGCTCATTTGCATTTCTTCACTCTTCCATTTGAGATGCATTTTGGCATTGATCAAATACGCACCTTGTGGCAGTTCTTTACTCATGGTAATGGGAGCTTTGGTTGATTTTATGGGATAGGTATTAATATTTTTCATTGTTGTTTCATCATCCAGGTTATAAATAAACACATCTGCTCCCTGCTGATTTTCTGCAATCCTAAACTTACTTGCTATATAAAGTTGCAGATTGTATTCGTAACGGTCCAGGTGATCCTCAGTAATGTTGGTAAGCACTGCTACATCGGGCCTGAAAGTTTTGATATCATCTAATTGAAAAGAACTCACTTCCACTACATATAATTGTTTTGGGTCTTCCACAACCTGTTTGGCAAATGAATAGCCTATATTACCAACCATAGCACAATCCTTTCCTGCATGTTTGCAAATATGAAAAGTGAGTGCGGTAGTGGTTGTTTTCCCATTGCTTCCGGTTATGGCGATCACTTTACTTTTACCGATATACCTGAATGCAAATTCTATTTCACTGATCACTGGTATTCTCTCCGCCCTGATCATCTTCATTATCTCCGCCTTTTCAGGAATACCCGGACTTTTTATTATTTCATCTGCCAATAATATTTCTGCTAAAGTGTGGAAACCCTCTTCAAACCTTATCTCATTTTCTATCAGTTCTTTTTTATATTCAACTTTTATAATAGTTTCATCACTTACAAAAACGTCGTAACCCTGTTTCCTAGCCAGCAAAGCAGCACCTACACCGCTTTCCCCGGCACCAAGTATGACGACCTTTTTTTTCATGACGATGCCATGGGGCTTTTAAAAAATAAAATTTGGTTCTTCAAGGGTATTGATGTTTACAGGATAATTCCTTGCGTAAACAAATACCTTGATCCGTTTCAGGATAAAAATGGTTCTTCAATGGTATCGATGATTACAGGACAACGTCTTGTTCAACAATTACCTTTTTGCGATCAGGATAAAAATTGGTTCTTCAATGGTATTGATGTTTACAGGACAACGTCTTGCTCAAAAAATACCTTTCGCGACTTTCTAAAATTGGTTTTTCAACAGCATAGAATTTAAGGGCTATTCGTTTCCATCAGGGTAAATGTCATTATTAAAAAACAACTGATAATGGTGCCTTTCCGTCATTGCTTTTTAAAATCATTTATCTCAGTTTGAGTGTTACGATCGCCATCGCAATACACAATATGGTAACTATCCAAAAACGGACTGCTATTTTACTTTCATGGTATCCCAACTTCTGGTAATGGTGATGCAGCGGACTCATGAGGAAAACCCTTCGCCCTTCCCCATACTTCCGTTTGGTGTATTTAAAATATGCCACCTGTATAACCACACTCAGATTTTCTACCAGGAACACCATGCAAAAAATCGGGATCAGCAATTCCTTTCTTACAATGATGGCAAGGGCAGCGATGATACCACCAAGTGCAAGGCTTCCGGTATCCCCCATAAAAACCTGCGCCGGGTAGGAATTATACCATAAGAATCCGATACATGCGCCTACAAAAGCAGCTATAAAAATGGATAGCTCACCCAGATTCGGGATATACATGATGTTCAGGTATTCGGCAAACCTTATATTACCACTCACGTAAGCAAAAATTCCCAGGCAGATCCCGATGATCGCACTCACGCCTGTTGCCAAACCATCCAAACCATCTGTAATGTTTGCACCATTTGACACGGCTGTTACAATAAATATGACAATGATGATATATAATATGTACGTGTAATCTTCGAGGCCTTTGGGAAGGAGTTTTGCATAATTAAATTCGTGGTTCTTCACAAACGGTATGGTGGTGATCATTGTTTTTGCATCAACAAAAACCCTTTTCTTTCCATCAAGTGTTATGGTATCAAATTCTATTTTCTGGTTATTATTTGTAATAGCGCTTGCAGTATTACTATCCAGTACTTCACGCTTTACCACTACACTTTGATTAAAATAAAGGGTAGCGCCTACAATGATCCCCAACATTACCTGTCCAAATATTTTAAACCTGCCCGCCAATCCATCCTTGTCTGACTTCTTATAATCAAGTCCCATCTCCTTGGCGATCTTGCGTGATCGTATTTTCAGGTAGTCATCAATAAAACCGATGGCGCCCATCCATATTGTGCAAAGCAACATCAGCCGGATATAAACTTTATCAAGGTTTGCCAGCAGCAATGTAGGAATGATGATGGCAAGGATCAGTATAATTCCGCCCATTGTTGGCGTTCCTTTCTTTTGCTGCTCCCCTGCAAGTCCAAGATCTCTCACGGTTTCGCCTAACTGCCTTTTTTGGAGGAAGCGGATGATTTTTTTACCGTATACTGTTGTTATCACTAAAGACAATATCATGGCCAGCAACACCCTGAAGGTGATGAACTGAAAAAGGCCACTCCCGGGAAACCGAAAGTTTTCTTTGGTAAGCCAATCAAATAAGTGATATAACATGCAGTAATTAGTTATTGGTTAATTCGCCTGTTCACTTCTCCAGCATCTCAAACATTTCCCTCAATACATTCTTATCATCGAATTCATATTTTACCCCTTTGATATCCTGGTACTTTTCATGCCCTTTACCTGCTACCAGGATAATATCCTGCTTCGAACCAAGGCTTACGGCAGTTTTAATTGCCTCTCTTCTGTCGGCGATGGTTATGTATTTTTTTCTTGCGACAACATTTACGCCTGCCTCCATTTCCTTCAATATCGCCAAAGGGTCTTCATTCCTGGGATTATCGGATGTGAAAATTACTTTATCACTGTATTGGCAGGCTACTTCCGCCATAATCGGACGCTTACTGGTATCCCGGTTTCCACCACATCCTACCACAGTAATGATCTTCTCCATACCCTGCCGCAAATTTTTAATGGTAGCCAACACATTAAGTAATGCATCAGGCGTATGTGCATAATCAACAATTCCGACGATATGCTCGTTCTTGCTTAAGATATAATCAAATCTTCCTTCTGCGCCCGACAGGTTGCTCAATACCTTCAACACCTCATTCTTATCTGCACCCATGCAGATAGCCACGCCGTACACAGACAATAAATTATACGCGTTGAAAGCGCCGATCAATTTGAAATGAACATCCACTTCATTTACCAACATATGCAAACCAAGCAAACCATTCTCGATGATCTTTCCTTTGAAATCCGAGAGTGTTTTGAGACTGTACAAATATTTTTTTGCATTTGTATTCTGCAACATTACCAAACCTCTTTTGTCATCCGCGTTACTGATGGCAAAAGCACTCTTAGGCAGTCCGTCAAACCACGATTTCTTAACCCTGATGTATTCATCAAAGGTTTTATGATAATCAAGATGTTCATGGGTTATGTTACTGAATACCGCACCCGCAAATTCAAGCCCGGCGATACGGGTTTGTTGAATGGCATGGCTGCTGCATTCCATAAATACATATTCACAGCCCTCATCCTGCATCTGCTTCAGTAACTGATTCAGGCTGATGGCATCAGGTGTAGTGTGAGTGGCTTCAATTAAGGTATCCCCTACCTGGTTTTGAATCGTACTTATTAATCCACATTTGTAACCCATCCCTGTGAATAGCTTCCAAAGCAGGGTTACAATCGTTGTTTTACCATTTGTACCGGTTACGCCTACCAGTTTAAATTTGGAAGAAGGTTCTCCATAAAAGCGGTGGCTGATTAACCCTGCTGCAACCGAACAATTCTCAACTGCAACATAAGTAATGCTGTCTTTAATAACAGCAGGCATTCTTTCGCAGATTACAGCGGTAGCACCATTAGCAATCGCCTTCTCTATAAAGTCATGACCGTCAACAGTATTTCCAGGTATGGCAATAAAGCAGGAACCGGCAGAAACTTTGCGGGAATCAGCCTGGATATCGTTAACAGTAATTCCGGTACTGCCATACACCGATTTGATGCTTACTTTATATAGTATATCGTTTAACATACGTTGCTCCTAATTGAGCATTAATATTATTTTTTGTCCTTTATTAAAATTTGCTCCGGCAGTTATGCTTTGATTAACAACCCTGCCTTTGCCTGAAACTGCTGTTCTAAATCCTTTATTTTCCAACAGGTAAACTGCATCCTTTAATCCCATGCCTTTTACGTCAGGTGTTATATAGGCACCTGTTACAGCCTGTGAGGTAAGATTCAAACCTGCTGAATTACCTTTTATAGTTGCAGTTCTCCAAAAGCCTGATGAAGACGAATCAGTGGAGGGGATATTCAAATAATTGAAAATGGATGCCAGGTCATTCCTTACACCATAGTAACTGTAAAGGGTAGTGTCAGGGGTAAGCTTTTCGTTTAAGGGCGCTGTGCTGATGAAGCGGCTATAAATATGATCACTGATCTCTTTA
>JACMPR010000268.1 GCA_014377385.1 Ferruginibacter sp.
CCCTGCTGTTACGTGCCCAGGCCCACAAAGGCGCTTCGTTCCTGGAGATATACCAGAACTGCAATATTTTTAACGATGGTGCATTCGAAGTATTTACAGAAAAAAGCAGTAAACCAGACGAAGTGTTGTTTTTAGAACAAGGCAAACCGCTGGTATTTGGTGCCACACAAAACAAAGGAATAAAGCTTGACGGTTTCAAGCCCGTTATCGTTGACCTGGTAGCCGGTGCCAGTACCGCCGATCTTTGGATACACGATGAAAAAGATTTTTACAAGGCCCAAATACTGATCCGCATGTTTGATGACCCACAGCTTGAAGGTCATTTGCCGAGGCCGTTTGGTGTGTTTTATGAAACAGACCGTGCCTGTTACGAAGATGTGATGACGATGCAGATTGAAGAAGTGATTGCTCAAAAAGGCAAGGGCGATCTGGATAAATTATTAAGAGGAAGGGAAACCTGGACTATCAGTTAAAACTACTTTAAACTATAAATTTTTTATCAGGTAAAAACCTCCGGACAGCAGAATTATCTACGCAATACGCGGCTTTTAAAACAATCCCTTTTCCACTAAATATTCCGCTATCTGCACCGCATTGGTGGCTGCACCTTTTCTAAGATTATCACTTACGATCCAGCAGTTTAGCGTATTGGCCTGCGACTCGTCCCTTCTTATCCTGCCAACAAAAGTGTCATCTTTATCGTGTGCGGTTAAAGGCATTGGATACAAAAATTCAGCGATATTATCCTGCACAATAACACCGGGTGCATTTGCCAATATTCTTTTTACGTCTTCAATATCGAAATCATTTTCAAATTCAATGTTTACTGCTTCGCTGTGTCCACCCATTGTAGGAATGCGTACACAGGTAGCCGTTAGCTTTATAGAATCATCGCCCATTATCTTCGCCGTTTCTTTCACCATTTTCATTTCCTCTTTCGTATAACCATTTTCCATAAATAAATCTATCTGTGGAATAGCATTCAGGTCAATCGGGTATTTGTAGGCCATTTCCCCTTTGATGCCTTTTCTTTCATTCATCAGCTGGTTAACAGCTTTTACACCAGTGCCGGTAACACTTTGATAAGTACTTACCACCACTCTTTTAATTTTATACTGATCATGTAATGGTTTTAGAACAAGCACCATCTGTATGGTAGAACAGTTGGGATTGGCAATAATCTTGTCGGCGGCGGTGAGTGATGCGGCATTTACTTCAGGTACTATTAATTTTTTTTGAGGATCCATGCGCCAGGCACTGGAATTATCAATAACCGTTATACCCGCCGCTTCAAATTTTGTTGCCCATTCCAGCGATGTATTGCCACCTGCAGAAAAAAGTGCAATGGCAGGTTTTGCATCTATCGCAGACTTAATATTCACCACTTTGTATTTATTGCCTTTAAACTCAATTTCCTTACCTATAGATCTTTCCGAAGCAACAGGAATAATTTCGCTCACCGGGAAATTTCTTTGCGCCAGCACTTCCAGCATTTTTGTGCCAACAAGGCCCGTAGCCCCAACAACTGCAACTTTCATCGTGTGTTTTTTAGTAAAAGTAAAACATCCCTCATTTATAATAAAGCTTTCCGGATATTTAATAAAAGGCCGCTGTACTGCTATGCAGAAAATTGTATCTTTAAAAACTAGTTAACTTGATATGAGAAAAAAAATAATTGCCTTAATTGCCACGCTTTTATACGGTCTTTGCACCTATGCACAGTTCACAGAAAATTTTAATGACGGTGATTTTACCAATAACCCCGCGTGGACAGGTGGAACGGCTGATTGGGCAGTGAATGCTCCTTTTCAGCTGCAAAGTAACAATACAGTTGCCAACAGTACCTACTTCCTAAGTACAGCAAGTACAAAGGCGACTACAGCACAATGGGATTTTTTTGTCCAGGTAACATTCAATCCTTCCTCAGCAAATTATGTGGATGTGTTTTTAACTGCTTCCGCAAGTGACCTTACCCTGCCTGCTACAACAGGTTATTTTGTCAGGATTGGTGGTACTGATGATGAAGTTGCTTTATTCCGAAAGGACAATGGAACTGCAGTAAAGATCATTGATGGCGTGAATGCCTCCTTAAACAGCAGCAACAACAGCTTGTTCATAAAAGTAGTTCGTGACGGATCCAATCAATGGAGTCTCAATAGAATACTCAACGGCGGACCTTCTGTCAATGAAGGGATAGTCACCGAGTCTACCTATACAAGTTCTGCTTTTTTTGGTGTATTGGTTAAGCAAAGCACCGCCAGCTTTTTTCAAAGGCATTTTATTGATGGTATCAGCGTCAGCAATTTTGTACCCGACCTGCAGCCGCCTTTTGTAGTAACGTATACGGTTACCAGCGCCAATACCCTGGATGTGTTATTCAATGAACCTGTTGAACAGTTGAGCAGCGAACAGGTAATAAATTATGTGGTGAACACCGGTATTGGCTCACCAGCAACCGCAGTACGTGACCCGGTCAACGCAGCATTAGTCCACCTCACCTTTGCAGCTAATTTCCCCATCAATACAATTTTACAAATGATCATTACTGGGGTGAATGATCTGTCTGCCAACACCGCCAGCAACCTGACAGGGAATTTCAGTTATTCAATTCCGCAGCAATATGATGTGGTGATAGATGAATTGATGGCTGATCCCGATCCGCAGGTTGGTTTACCCAATCTTGAATGGCTCGAACTTAGAAACACCTCCCAGTTTGATATCAACTTGCTGGGATGGACATTGGGAAAGCCAACAGGTGTAAGTGGTCCGATGCCTTCATATCTTTTACGAAAAGACAGTTTTGTAATTGTTTGTACAGGCAGTGCCGTTACAGCATTGTCGGCGTATGGCAATGTGATCCCGGTAACAAGTTTTCCCAGTTTAAGCAATACCGGCGACCTTATATACCTGAATTCGCCACAAGGCACTATTATACATTCTGTAAAATATTCAGATAGCTGGTACCGGAATCAATTGAAGCAGGATGGTGGCTGGACTTTAGAAATGATAGATACACAAAACCCATGTTCCGGAATTTCCAACTGGAAGGCAAGTGTTGATGTCAGCGGTGGTACACCAGGAAGAAGAAATTCCATCGACGCAATAAATCCCGACCAGGAAGCACCAAAATTATTACGTGCTTATGCAACAGATAATTTGAATATCGTCCTTGTGTTTGATGAGTCCCTTGACGCAATAAATGCCGCACTCGTTTCTAATTACAGTGTTAGCGATGGTATAGGGGCGCCTATTACAGCCTTGCCCGTTGCAGCATTGTTCGATAGGGTACAACTGACTTTAGCTGCTCCGCTACAGGCTGATAAAATTTATACAGTTGCGGTAACGGCTACCCTGAAGGACTGTGGCGGTAATGGCGTTGCTGTAAAAAATACGGCACGGGTTGGCCTGGCTGCAGCAACGGTAGATAGTTTCGACATGGTGATCAACGAAATATTATTCAATCCAACACCTGCCTCTAACGATTATGTTGAGCTCTACAACAGGAGTAATAAAATCCTCAACCTAAAAAATATATCTATTGCAAATGCAACCGGTTTTGAGCATGTTAGCACAGAAGATTACCTCTTTTTCCCGGGAGATTTTATCGTGCTCACAGAAAGCAAAGACCTGGTATTGCAGGCTTATGTGGCCAATGATCCGTTTGCATTTATCGAAGTTCCCATGCCATCGTACAACGATGATGCAGGCGATGTAAGAATAGTGAATGAACAGGGAAACATTGTTGACAGGGTTGCTTACCTCAACGACTGGCAGTTTAAACTCATCAGCAATGAGGAAGGCGTGGCACTGGAACGAATAGACTACAATGCCCCATCCCAGAATGAAGCCAATTGGCACAGCGCGGCTTCAAATGTAAATTATGGCACACCTACTTATAAAAACTCACAGTTTCGGTTAGATGCAGGTGTGCAGGGAGAAGTATCCATTGATCCTAAGATCTTCAGTCCCGACAATGACGGCAGGGATGATGTGGCTACCATCAATTACAATTTCCCGGAACCCGGCTATGTAACTAATATTACCATTTTTGATGCAGTGGGAAGACCGGTTAAAAATTTGCAACGCAATGCACTCAGCGGAATTAAAGGATATTATCGTTGGGACGGACTTGATGAAAAGAATCAAAAGCTACCGGTTGGGATCTATATTATTTATACAGAGATATTTAACCTCCGGGGAAAGACAAAGAAATTCAAGAACACGATCGTTTTAGCCCGGAAGCAATAATTCATTTAAAAACCAACATTATGCGTACCAGATTATTGTTTGCGAATGCAATTTTTATCTTAATGAGTACCTGTTCTAACGCACAAACAACGATGAATAATACAGCTTATCAATGGCCGGAAAATATCATTCCACCCATTGCCGAAAAAAAGCCAAAGGCTCTTACTGCTCATGAAGATACCCGGATCGACGACTACTACTGGATGAATGACTTTTTTAAAAAGGGTGCTGATAGCAATAATGCAGTCCAATACCTGGAGGCAGAAAATAAGTATTTTGACACCATGATGGCGGGAACGAAAACTTTACAGCAGAATTTGTACACCGAAATGAGAGCCAGAATAAAAGAAAAGGATGAAAGCGTACCCGTCTTTAGCAGAGGTTATTTCTACTACAGCCGCCAGGTTGAGGGCAAAGATTATTACCTGTACTGTCGTAAAAAAGAAAGCCTTACAGCAAAGGAAGAAGTGTTGCTGGATGTAAACGAGATGGCAGAAGGCCATAATTATTATGCTGCGACGGGTTTTGCCATAAGTATGGATAACAAACTGCTTGCCTACGGGGCAGATCTTTTATCCAGAAGGCAATATAAGATTTACATTAAAAACCTGGAAACGGGCGAGATATTAAAAGATGTGATACCTGATACAGAAGGTGATCCGGTTTGGGGCAATGACAATACGACCATTTTTTACTCCGCGAAAAACCCGGTTACCCTTTTATCAGAAAAAATAAAAAGGCATACACTTAATACCGACGCGGCCTTAGATCCGGTCGTTTATGAGGAAAAGGATCCAACCAATTATATCAGTGTAGATAAAACAAAATCAGATAAATTTATCCTCATCACTTCGCAGGGAACCTTATCATCCGAAGTATGGTTTATTGATGCCGGTAAACCCGCGAATAAATTCACAGTTTTTCAGCCACGGATGAAAGAAGTGTTGTACCAGGTAGATCATGCCAATGCCAGCTTTTATATCCGCACCAATAAAGATGCAAAAAATTTTAAAGTGATGACGGCTGCAGAAGATAAAACAACGGTGGCCGACTGGGAAGAAATGATTGCACACAATGACAAAATACTTATACAGGGATTCGATCTGTTCAAAAATTTTCTTGCAGTGGCAGAAAGAAAAGATGGATTAACACAAATCAATATCGTTGACTTAAAAAATAAAACTTCCCACGAAATTGTTTTCGATGAAGCGGTTTATACAGCCGGCCCGGGAAGCAATCCTGATTATAATTCAGAGACATTGCGGTTTAATTACACTTCCTTAACCACGCCCGCTTCTGTGTATGATTATAATATGAATAGCAGACAAAAAAAACTGATGAAGCGCCAGGAGATACTTGGCAATTTTAATGCGGCGGATTATGTAACGGAGAGATTGTTTGCTGTTGCAACAGACGGAACAAAGATCCCAATGTCAGTGGTATATAAAAAAGGGATGAAGAAAGATGGGAAAGCGCCTTTGTTGCTTTATGGTTATGGATCTTACGGTGCAAGCATGGATGCAACATTCAGCAGCGTCAGGCTTACTTTGTTGAATCGGGGTTTTATTTATGTTATAGCCAATATCCGTGGCGGCCAGGAATTGGGCAGGTATTGGTATGAAGATGGGAAGATGCTGAAAAAGAAAAATACGTTCACCGATTTTATTGCTTGTGCAGAATACCTGCTAAAAAATAAATACACATCCAAAGAACACCTGTATGCAAATGGTGGCAGCGCCGGTGGCCTTTTGATGGGCGCCGTGGCAAACATGCGGCCCGACCTGTGGCATGGTATCATAGCCGCTGTTCCCTTTGTTGATGTGATAACAACCATGAGTGACGCATCAATACCATTAACAACAAATGAATACGATGAATGGGGAAATCCCGCAAATAAGAAGAGCTACCTCTACATGAAATCATATTCTCCGTATGATAATGTAGAAAAGAAAGCCTATCCAAATATGCTGGTAACAACAGGCCTGCACGACAGCCAGGTACAGTATTTTGAACCCGCAAAATGGGTGGCCAAGCTTCGGGAAATGAAAACGGATAAAAACAGGCTATTGCTTTACACCAATATGGAAGCTGGCCATGGGGGTGCATCCGGACGATTTAAAGCATTAAAGGACCGGGCAAGGGAATTTGCATTTTTGTTTGCGCTGGAAGGGATTGCTAAGTGAATTTTTAAATAATATAAAGCCTTCACTTATGATTTTAAGAAGTCTGCTTATGAGTTGCTTGTTTTTATTTGGCGGACTCAAAGTTGCTGCGCAGAAGTCGGCTGTAATGGCAGCTTCAAAACCATGCAATAAAGCTAACAGAAAGCAAAATGAACATTGCAATTGTAACCAGCTTTTTGGATTGGTAAACATTTGTAATTCAACCCATGAAATAGAAGTCAGGCTAAGCTATATCGATTCCAATCAATTACTGCGTATGTATGTTTTAACATATGATAGTGTACAACAATGGCAGGGCCAGCTTTTTCAGGATGTTGTTGTCCAGGGAAATTTTATCAGAACTGAAGAAAGTCCACACGTCCTTCACCAGCTAAAACCCACTTTTTCGTTTGATGCCGTTCTCGCAGTTCTTAAAAAAAATAAGCTATTTAAACTTAATAGTGAGGGCGGTTTTTTTTTGACTGACTTCCCTGCGTACCAAATACTATATAAGAAAGGAAAAAAAGTGCGTAAAATTTATTTTCCATCTCCCGACGACTGGGTGGCCAAGGATCCAGGGAATAGGAGAGCCTGGAGGCACTACAACATTGTGCATCTCTTTCAGGATCAATTTAAGTTTGAAAAATAATTGACTGTTGGCCCCGTTCTGTCATGAGCCAGGCTGATTTCCATTGAGAAATATATTAACTTCCAATAAAGTTTTCCAGACATGAATCCTGCTGAAAAGATTCCGGATAAAACCTTCATCAATAGCAATCATTTCCCGCTTCCTGGTTCTGATGAAGAAAGAGCTGCCTTCATGAATATTCAGAAAGGATTTAGCAGGCAGTACGAAACGATATTTCCTGATAAACTGGCTCCAAGAACTGTTGTTATTCTTCCGTCACTTTCCCTGGACCAGGACATACTTTCCAAAATAAAAGGCGCCGTGCATTATGAAGAGCGCATGCTTTGCCTGCTAATGTTGTTAAGGATGCCACTCACAAAAATAATTTATGTAACAAGTCTGCCTATTGAAGACAGCATCATTGATTATTACCTGCACTTGTTACCAGCTATTACCAGCCATCATGCAAGAAAAAGGCTTACCATGCTTAGTTGCTATGATTCTTCGGTGAAGCCATTGACAGAAAAAATTCTGGCAAGACCCCGGCTCATCGAAAGAATCAAAAAATTAATTACTGACGTAGATTCGGCTCACCTTACCTGTTATAATATCACTGGTCTCGAAAAAACGCTGGCTGTTCATTTAGGAATACCTCTTTTCGGTACTGATCCTGACAAATTTTATGAAGGCTCCAAATCCGGTGGCAGGAAAACATTTAGGATTGCACATGTAAATTTACCGGATGGTTATGAAGACCTGAATTCAAAGCATGATATTGCCCGTTCACTTGCGGCACTTAAGAGAGATCACCCTACCATGCGGAAAGCCGTTGTAAAAATGAATGATGGATTCAGTGGCGATGGGAATGCCATTTACAGGTATCCCCCTGTTGCTTTGGATGATACGCTGGAGGAAACCATTATGAAATCTTTATTGCAGCAACTAACGCCAGTATCTAAAGATGTAAGCGAAGAACTGTTCTTTGAAAAATTTGAAAGCATGGGTGGAATTGTGGAAGAATTTCTTGATGGAGCCGTGAAGATGTCTCCTTCTGTTCAGTGCGTGATCACACCATCCCGGAAAATTGAAATCGTAAGTACACATGACCAGTTATTGGGCGGCGATGATGGACAAATATTCCTTGGCGCCATTTTTCCAGCAGATGTTGGTTACAGTGTTACCCTTGCAGCAGAAGGAAGAAAGGTAGCCCAGGTGTTGGTGGATAAAGGGGCATTGGGCAGGTTTGCGATTGATTTCATTTCTATAATGCAACCGGGTGGTGAGTGGAAGCATTATGCTATTGAAATAAATTTGCGCAAAGGTGGCACCACGCATCCATTCTTGATGTTACAATTTTTGACGGATGGTAAATACAATGCCGACACCGGAGAGTACATCACCGCGGGTGGCAATAAAAGATTTTACTTCGCTTCAGATAATGTAAGTAGTGAAAAATACAAAGGACTTACTCCGGATGACCTGCTGGATATCTCGATGTACCATGACCTTATGTACGATGGAGCAGCGCAGGAAGGCGTGATGTTTCATATGGTTGGTGCGCTTTCTGAATTTGGTAAACTAGGGTTGGTATCTGTGGGCAGTACACCTGAAAGAGCAAGAGCATTTTACGATAAAACCATTCGGATATTAGACCATGAGTGTTGTGAATAAATGCCGAAGGGCCCTCCGTTATTAATTCTCTGTGTTACCAATATTATTGATGTCCTCCTGGTCCAGTTCCCGGATTTTTTTATCGAGGGAAGCCTTTACAATCAGGTATCCTCCAAATGCACAAGCCAGCGCAAACGCCGCTAAGCCCATCATATTATTTTTATCATAGCCAAATAACATAACTCCTGATAGAAAGCCAAAAAATTCAAAACCCAGCCAGCTAAATACCAATCTCCATCTCCAGTGTGCAGGATTTAATCCGCGGGCCCGGGCAGTTTTTCCAATTCTGATGCAAAAGAAAATCAACAAAAAAATATCCATAATAATTCTTTACCAACAGTTCTTTTAAAAAACTGTATCAAATTTTAAACTTATTCAAAAACTTTTTCTTCCCGGGTAAGCAAGCCTTCTTTATTCATTCCTTCAATGATAACCCTTATTTTCTTACAATTGTCGGTATTGTAAAAAGGTATTTTTATGCGACGGGTACTTTTATCCATTAATAAATATGGATTCCAGTACAAGGTAGTTCTCAGGTCATTTTCAGGAACAACACCTGTTAACTTTTCATAATCCGGGGAGTAAAATTCTTTAATGCCGGAATACCCATTCAGCCTAACAAAATCCATTCCTTTAAAATCCTTGTTACCCTGGTCTCCCTTTTTCAGATAAACGGCAATTGCACCACCGGCGCCTCCACCAGATGAACTGAAGAACGGCGGGCGAAAAACCTTGATCATCGCTACATCATTCATCGATATTGTTTGTACCTGGCTAAGTTCGGTGGCGGATTCATTTAAAAAAATGCTTGTAGCACTGCCACGCCAGGTTGCGGATGGCGTTCCTGAGGTAGAAATCTGCAGACCGGCAACTTTCGATCTTAAGTAATCTAATATAGATAGAGCTGTTCTGGCATTCGGATCATCGGCTACAGAAAAACTATAGCCATCGCCACCGGTAAAGAAACCAGAGGTGTATTTTTCATCAAGTTTTTGCTCAGCTGTTTTAACCCTGGTTTTAACTGTCACCACCTCTAATGATTTTATCTTATTGCCTTCTTTAAATTCCTGCTGGAGCAACTTGGCAATTTTTTTATTTTTCACGGCCATGCCGGTATCAGGCACAACAGGGGCAAAAAAATTATTTAAAAAAGAAGCAGCAGGTAGTACAGCATTTACAAAATTAGTTTTAATAGAAAAACTGGAAGTAGAGGTGAGCACTTTATCCTTGTCCTGGTTAAACTGGTAATATAATTTTGCGGTATCGAAAAAAGCTACACCTGAAGCCTCAAACTTACCGTCTTTGTTAACGGGCATGGTAAACAGGTCATCGCCTCCTTTTGTATTCAAAATACCGGTAATTTCTTTGCCTTTTAAAATATTAGCAGTTGGCCCATAAACATTTCCGCTGATCGTGATATAATCTTCCGGAAGATTTTTTATCACCGGCCATTTGCCTGCAACCAGGTTTTCCCATTTAAACCTTCTCCAGCCATTGGTAAGCATAACGAGATCCAGTTGCTGAGCCACAGAATCCTCCAGGGAAGAAAAATAATAGGCAGGATTGTACACATAGCCTTTGAGATCGCTGCTCAGCAGAACATTAGAGTAGATATTATCCCTGTTTGCAGGCGCTGTTGAAAAACCCTCGTCTGTTACAGAAACCGACAGGTTGGTAACAATACTACCGCCAACGTCTACCTGCAATATGTTGCGTTTCCTTTTACTAAAATTTAATTCCATAGCATGGAGATCGGTATTGAAGTAATAATTATCATGATTGATAAAAAAAATACGTTCTGCTACTGGTATTTCATCTGCATTAAAAATGGTTAACTGAACGATCCCGGTTGCAAGACTGTCGATGGGGATCGGTGCGGTCACTTCATTTTTCGCAGAAAGATTTATCCTGGCACTGTAAATAACCTGTTGCTGCATTTGCGCAATTACAAAATAGGAGGTAAAAGCTTGCGCAGCAGAATCCGTGCGTTTTAATGTGTAGGTCACATGATCGCGTACTTTATTGAGTGACAATGCGACGCCTTCTTTTTTAGTTTCAGGCAGTTGGGTCTCGTGGGAAGATCCTTTTTTATCTTTCCAGGTTGCTTTGTAGGATTCTCCTTCCAAAGGTTTTAATGCAAATGTTCCCATACCATTGTGCGTGGGTGCAAATGCCGAAACCTTTTTTCCTTTTCCATCAATAATACTTCCATTGATGTTTACCGGGTTTCCGGATTGATCGGTTGCCTTAAAGGCTACCAATGATTCAATCCCGGCCACGAGGTCACCTCCTTCCGGGAAAAAATTTACTGAATAAAAGCCAGGTGTAGGTATAGTTTTTTTTACGGGATTAATAATACTGATAGGTTTATGGTACAATAATGTAGAATCAAAATTCAACATCCAGGCGGTATAGGCTCGTATATATACAACATTACCGGGCATCGTGTCTGCAAGATCAAAAAAGGAAGCACCGCCGGATTCAATGACAGGCATTATTTTCTTTTGCAACACAATGCCTTTTTCATTAATCAGTTCTGCATAAATTGTTTTACTTATTGCCGATGGAAGATTACCCGAAGTAAGGTATGCTTTGAACCAGATCGTTTCACCGGGGTTGTAATAGGGGCGATCGTACTGGAGGTAAAGTTTTTCCTGCGGATATTTTACATTCAGTTGATTTAGCAGGGAGTCCAAACGTTGTGCGGGAAGCGTATGGCCTAAGACAATAAACAGACCCAGGAAAAATAAACTTTTTAAAAACTTTTTCATCATGTAATCAACTTCGTTTTATTCTTTTAAAACATTTGAATCAAAGCAAAAGTAAATACTATTGAAGGATAAGGAAGCATGTTTAGGAACCGGTTAGGTAAAAAAAAGCGATGATATTTTTTCTGAATATCATCGCTTATTCCGATATGTCTATGTTACTTATTAAACAAGGTCAATATCAAAATTCACCAGCTGTACAAATTCGCTGAGGCGTTCATCAATGTCTGCTTTGGTAATTTCCTTCAAACGTTCAGGTCCAAATTTTTCCACACAAAAGCTTGCCATAGCGCTTCCCACAATGATGGCCGTTTTCATATTCTCAAAACTAATATCTTTTGTTTTGGCAAGGTATCCTATGAAACCACCTGCAAAAGTATCACCCGCCCCGGTTGGATCAAATACTTCTTCCAAAGGTAACGCCGGCGCAAAAAACACGTGGTTTTCATGAAACAATAAAGCACCATGTTCCCCTTTTTTGATGATCAGGAACCTGGGCCCCATATCCAATATCTTACGGGCAGCTTTTACAAAAGACACTTCACCACTTAATTGCCTTGCTTCGCCGTCGTTAACGAGAAGCACATCTACTTTTTTAATAACTTCCAGCAGATCATCTAATGCAATGTCCATCCAAAAATTCATGGTATCCATTACAATTAGTTTTGGCCGCACTTTTAATTGATTGATAACACTTAGCTGGAGTTTCGGCATCAGGTTTCCTAACATTAAAAATTCTGCGCCCTGGTAACTATCCGGAACAATTGGATTAAAATCTTCCAGTACGTTCAGGTCTGTAACCAATGTGTCGCGGGTGTTCATATCAATATGATATTTGCCACTCCAGAAAAAGGATTTTTTATCAGGTACAATTTCAACACCTTCTGTTTGTACACCACGGGATTGCAATTCTTCCAACTCTTCTTTAGGAAAGTCGTAACCAACAATGGAGATCTGTTGAATGGGTTTTACAAAATTCCCCGCAGCATATGCCACATAAGTGGCTGAACCGCCGATGATCTTATCTACTTTTCCAAAGGGTGTTTCGATGGCATCAAAAGCCATGGTGCCTACAGTTATTACTGACATATAAGTATTTATTTTGGATAATTTTTAAACGCAGCAAAAGTAGCGGATTAAATCCTCTTTTTTTATGAAAGGCACAATTTGTGTTAATTTGTACGATATGCTGATAACCATTCATCCCGATAACCCGCAACCGAGGCTTATAAAACAGATGGCGGAATGCCTGCGGGATGGCGGCGTGATTGTTTATCCGACAGACACGATCTATGGCCTGGGTTGCGATATTCTTCAGCCAAAAGCAGTAGAAAGAATCTGTAAAATAAAAAATATTGATCCGCAGAAAGCGCAATTGTCGTTCATCTGCCGGGATCTCAGCCATTTAAGCGATTATACAAAAAGCATTGACACACCACTTTACCGGTTGCTGAAAAATTATCTGCCAGGCCCCTACACTTTTATTTTGCCTGCAAGTAAACAGGTGCCAAAAATTTTACAGAGTAAAAAATCAACCATCGGCCTTCGTATTCCCGACAATGAGATTTGCCGAAATATTCTTGACGCATTGGGTAACCCTTTATTAAGCGCCTCTTTACCCGGAGATATGGTAGAAGAATATACGGACCCGGAAGTGATCAATGATAAATTTAATGGCCAGGTAGATTTTGTGATTGACGGCGGCATAGGCGGTATAGTGCCTTCAACGGTAGTTGATTGTACGACTGATGACTGGCAGGTGTTGCGGCAGGGATTGGGTGTATTTGAAGATGTTTAATAGTGATCTGCAAGGTAAATGACCAGGAGCTTTTTAATGCATCAGCTACCTATTTCAATTCGAGTTGACAACTGTAGCGCTCTCAAAAAAAATTATAAGCGCTTTGCAAATGACAGTGATTCGTTTTTAAAAGATTGTCAGCCCGGGCTGGCCGAACCTGGATTATTTCAAGCATTTCGCCTTGGACAGGATCAGGCTGATGGACTAATATGTTGAAAGTTACTGCATCCATATATTGTCATTTGCAGCCTGTTCAGGCTGCATGCAGAAGAAAGATTTCTTCCAAAAGTTGATGCCCACAAACCAGAATTAATTTTTAATGGTCAGGATCATTTAGAGATACCTAACCTGGCCTAAAAGAAAGGGCTTTCGGATAACCGAAAGCCCTTATATATATGGAGTAAAAGCCTGCATTATGAGTATTTACCACTTGTGCTATTTTTCTGCACAATCTTATTAATTCCTGTCTCTTGCATTGTGCTTTTTGCGATAAATTGCACGGCTGGATTGTCTTTTATCCTGTTTAATTTCTTTTTTTTCAGCTGTTGTAACAACAGCATCTGCTTTTGCCTGTTTTATATCCTGTCTTGTTTCAGCCTGCTGTTTAACCAGCGTTTTGGTTTCACGCCTGGTTAGTTCGCCGCTTTTTACGCCCTGCTTTATTCTTGCCGGTTGGGTTTGTGCCTGCGAAGCTGTTGCTGCAAAGAATACAAATGCAAATGCTGCCACTGTTTTTAGATATTTCATGATAGTAATTTTTATGTTTTAAATACGGGTTGATTGACTGAAGACCGGCCAATAAGTTTAACCCATTTCAAAAAAAATACAATCTAAAACAATGCCGGGATGGCTGGTGGAACAATATCGAAACTTTTCCGGTGATATTTGCACAAACCATTCTGCTCAATAGCAGTGCGGTGTTCGCGGGTACCATAGCCTTTATTATTATTCCAGCCATAATAAGTATATTCCGCATGTATTGCTTGCATGTATTGATCCCGGTAGGTTTTTGCCAAAATGCTTGCAGCCGCAATGGCAGCATAGATGCTATCTCCCTTTACAATACAGCGGTGGTTGATGTGGGCGTAAGGTTTGAACCGGTTGCCATCTACCAGGAGCATTTGCGGCGTTTTAATTAAACTGTCAAGCGCCAGGTGCATGGCTTTGAAAGATGCCTGTAAAATATTGATCGCATCAATTTCGTCATTATCCACGGCGGCCACAGAAAAGCAAACAGCTTCTCTTTCAATCACTGGCCTTAATTCATCCCGCTGCTTTTCGTTTAGCTGTTTGCTGTCGTTTAACAACGGGTGAAAAAAATCTTTTGGTAATATCACTGCGGCGGCAAACACGGGTCCGGCATAGCAGCCACGACCTGCTTCATCCAGGCCGGCCTCCAACTTTGTTTTATAGAGATAAGGTTGCAGCATTTAATCCTGCAAATATCTGCTAAATAAACATTTGCGGCATAACTTTGCGGCAATTTATAAACATGCGTGCTGTAAAGAACTGGATACTCGCCACATTTATACTCACCTTCCTCGTTATCATCGCCGGCGGGGTGGTGCGTACAACGCAAAGCGGTATGGGTTGTCCGGACTGGCCGCGTTGTTTTGGTAAATGGATACCGCCAACAAATGCCGCAGAACTGCCGCCCGATTTTGAAAAATTTTTACGGAAACAAGACATTGATCATACTTTCAATGCATTTCATACGTGGATAGAATACATCAACCGTTTGCTGGGAGTGTTGCTGGGGCTGTTTGCCATCATCCAGGTAGTACTGTTGTTCAGGAAAAGAAAATTGATGCGCACATCCTGGCGACTGGCACTGGCGTTTTTAGCGGTTGTTATTCTTACGGGTTTGTTTGGTGCAATTGTAGTGAAATACAACCTGGCCCATGTCAGTATATCTGTGCACCTGTTGTTTGCCGTTATATTGATACAGGTGCAGCTCGCCTTGCTACTTTCTGCCCGTGATAAGTTATCGTCTGTGTTCGTTGACAATAAAATAAAAAAAATCCTGATTTTTTTCCTGCTGATTCTGTTTATACAAAGTGTACTGGGCACTATGGTGCGCATGTATGTAGACGATGTATCTAAAATGCTGCAGTACGAACAAAGAGAAACCTGGCTGGCAAACAGCCCGGTTGCTTTTCTTATTCACCGTTCCTTTTCATGGATTGTGTTGTTAACGGCAGTTTTTTTAGCCTGGTCGGGGAAGAAATCCCAAGTCCGAAATAAATTATTTATGCTTACGGCGACTGTTTTAGCAAGTATGATCACCGGAATTATTCTTTTTTATGCAGACATGCCGGCAATAGCACAACCGCTTCATTTATTACTGGCAACACTTGCTATTACGCAGTGTGTTTCTATTTTATTACAGGGGAAAGGAACTTAAGTGAACAACTGTTTCAAGACATAAACACGAAATACTTTACTAACCTCTTCTCCAGCCGCAATCCAGTCTTTTAAAAGTTATGCCAATAATGCAAGGAAATTTTTTGAGCACTATTTCGGATAGGCACGCCAAAACGAATGTAAAACAACAGATGTGGATTTGACGATTACTGTTTTAATGAAATTAAATCCGCCGGAATCTGCCAGGATTTCCGGAAACGGTCTTTTTGGCGGATTTCCAGGAAAAATTGCGTGAAAAATACCATTAAGTATTGGTTGCATAATATTTTTCAAAACAAAAAAAGCAACCAGTGTGGTTGCATTATTTCTTTTTTTATTTTTTATGCAACCAGTGTAGTTGCATTCTTTTCTTTTTTATTTTTTATGCAACCTGGTTATTAAATAAGTTGGACCTGTTCATCCTGAACATGCAGCTTTAGTATCAGTAACCCGACAGGAAAGGATGGTTATTAAAGCGACGGGATTATACTTTTTGAACACCGCCGTCTTGTCTCCGACAAACGGCGCAACCGCCTTAGATTTATCCCAAATAGTGAGTAAGCATTCCAAAATCAACTATCCGATCTTATAAAACTTTAATGAGGAATAATGATATTATTCGGGATAATTACCCAACCCCGCCGTTACAGGATGATTGTGAATATAACCCGGTTCCCGATAATATACTTTAGGTGTGAAAAGCTCAACTCGCCCTTTGTTGGGGTTCC
>JACMPR010000028.1 GCA_014377385.1 Ferruginibacter sp.
CGCAGGTGCAACAGGATACATATAAGTGAGTTTAGTTTTAGTGGTTATAGTTTTCTAACTATCTGCGTTAGAAAATTAACTACACGGAACGATCACGAAGCTTAACGCCGAAATCATTATTTAATTACTGTGGTAATGAATAATTCTGGAATATTTGAAAAGCATTTTTGATTTCTGACGGCGCACCAACCAGATTATGTAGCTCAGCGTCGTTTGAACAACCTGCAAATTCCTGAGTGCCTCCGTTATTACAATTAAGTATTGTAGTGTAAAATCGAAAGTAAAAATATAACGTTTATATTATATAATCAAAGTTCTGACTATGTTTAAACTAAATACCGGAGCCGGGCATAACGCATTAAAATTAAAAAGACCCAAGAACAGAATGTCACGCCATTTGTAAAACCTGGTGGAAAGTAAGCAACGATTCCATGTAAAAACAAGAGCGCGGTATTAAATTTAGGTTAGCTACTCATTCATAACTTACCTCGGCCGCAAACCTGTCTCCTAACTTGCAAAATTATTGACGCTTGGGCATTGGTCTATTAATTTACACCAGGTGATTTAAGTCGCCGAGACAGCGATGACATCCTATATTTAATATTGAAAAACTGCTAATATCATATTATTTATCAGCGACAAAACCAGGGCTTTTGGATGATGGTGGTTAAAATCTCAAGTGGAGATTATAGATGAAGGTGGTCAGAGATCTGCAGGAAAAGTCGAATCATTTAATTTTATTCATGCCAAGCAACTTCACCATCCAGTCGGGCAGCGGTGAACTGGATTTTCTTTTCTTTAAATTAAAATAAATTCCGAACTTTCTAAAAACCGGTACCCTATGTGTTTCTACCAACTCTATCAGGGTACCGTCCGGATCTTCCATGTAACAAAATCTTCCCCCGGCATTTCCCATTGAAAATGTGTCGGCACTATCCACTGTAAAAAAATGCTCACGGGAAACGATCGATGCTTTTAATCCTTCCATGTCAGTAACGTCAAAACATAGATGTATGAATCCACAGTCACCCCAAAATCTGCCGGCAAATATTTTTTGGGCAACATAATTCTTTGATTCAATAAGTTCTATTTCTACGCAACCCAACAATTTACTAAAGGCACCATTCAACTCACTTTTTTTTCTCAACAATACTCTTCTTAAAAGGTCGCTTGTCTGCAGCTCGCCAGGTGCATCCTGAACGTTACCGGTTATATCGTAAACAATTTCATCTATACCTAAAAGGTTTCGGTAAAACGAGATCGCCTTTTCCATATCCGACACACCGATCGTTGCTCCGGCTACGCCACCGCAGATACGGCCATCCGGTTTAAACCAACTCTTACCTTCAATAATATTAAAATTATTTCCATTACTGTCGGTAATCCAAAAATGTTTGCTGCCATCGGGAGCCAAGCAGACACTGGTTACCGTTACCATACCATTATTTCTAAAAAAAAGATGTGCCCCCTGTATATCAGCGGTTTTAATTTTTACACCGAAAATACCAATATCACCCATCCGTGGCGGCCTCGCACAAGGTGATGGATTTCTACTTGTAAACTGCCATATTTCAAAACCGCCTCCGCCCTGCATATTTAAAGTAAGGATTGCCCGGCGTTGATGAATTTCATTGCCTGTGTAGCGGGTCATTAAATGTGCGGATGAGGTATCGTCGAATACCAGCACATCCATACCAAACAGATCCCGGTATAAATACTTTGCTTTAGTTGCGTTACTAACGCCAATACCAACCTGCTGAATACCTGTTATAAATGAAGACATAATTTAAGCCTGTTTTTTCCAGGTACGGATAAGCTGCTTCTCCGGATTATTTTACCTGCCAATTGCTCCTCTGACTGGCTGAAACGTACCTGGTAGCCGAAAATAAGATTTATCCTAATTCAAAAATTAAAATTCATTGTCACAAAAAGAAATTGAATAGCACGCGTCAAGCCAACGATATATCCCGTGAAACTTTCCTTGCGGCTATCCCTTCACACACTTTCTATCAATTGCGATTAAACCGGTGGGTTCTATGCCGATATATTTTACCTGCTCTTAAAATATAAAGTTATCAGCAACCTCAATGATCAACCTCTTATTAAGGAAGTGCAATCCCATAATTGCCACTCTAAAACATTCTTCCGCAGGTTTTGCTAAACCAGCCCGGCAGATCGTGGTATGTATTTTACAAAGGATTACCTCACCACTCATGGCATTGTAATATTTTCTTTCCTCCTGATAACCGCCCAATGCTGAGCCGGTTGATTGAAAAAAGTTATCCGGCGCTGTTCACTCTAATAAAAGATAATAACTTCTGTAAAATGAGGCACACTTTTATATTAAATAAAATGAGTATCAAAAAATTAAAACAAATTAATATGACAAAAATTATTTCAACGATCGCCAGCGGCATCCTCTGCTGCAGTTTTATTGCCACGGTCATTTCCTGTAATGACAGTTCAAATAATTCCAAATCTCCTGATAAAGAATTAAAAGATAGTGTTGTGAAAGAAAATAAAAAAGCTGAACTAAAACCCACAGGACCTGCCCCTGCATGGGCTCCGGACATTAAGCCAGAGATGGCGGTTGTGATAGAAAAACTGGTTAGTCTTGGTGGCAAGCCAATAGAAACACTGGATGCGCCTACAGCCCGCATGCAACCAACGCCAGCAGATGCAGTGATGGCAGTAATGAAAGAAAATAACATGGCTATTGCGCCGATGCTTTGCGACACAATGGGTAAAGATATCCCCGTTACAGGAGGAACCACGCATCTCAGGATCTTTACACCCAGGGAAGGAACCGCCCCTTTTCCAGTGATTGTTTATTACCACGGTGGTGGCTGGGTGATAGCAGACATCAATGTGTATAGCGGAAGTGCACAGGGTTTGTGCGAACAGGTTGGCGCCGTGGTGGTTGCTGTGGAATATCCTAAAGGACCCGAGAATAAATTTCCAGCAGCGCATACAGTTTCATTCGATGCCTATCAGTGGGTCATAAAAAATGCTGCATCAATAAAAGGGAACCCGGCGAAACTAGCAGTAGTGGGAGAAAGTGCAGGCGGCAACCTTGCTGCAAATGTGAGTATGATGGCACGCGACAAAAAAATTCAGCTGCCACTCTATGAAGTGCTGGTATATCCCGTGGCAAATAATGATTTGAATTCGGAAAGTTATTTGAAGTATGCAAGTGCAAAACCGTTGAACAAGCCCGTGATGGAATGGTTTGTAAAAAATGCATTGGGCGATCCGAAGAAATCTGCAGATCTGAGAATCTGCCTGGTTAGGGCAAATCTTACGGGTATGCCATCCACTTTGATCATCGGGGCAGAAATAGATCCGTTACAATCCGAAGGCAAATTATTGAGTGATAAGTTTAAAGAAGCCGGGGTGGAAACAGACTATGAATTATACAAAGGCGTAACCCATGAATTTTTTGGAATGGCCGCTATTGTACCGCAGGCAAAAGAAGCGCAGGCATTGGCTTCAAGAAAGTTAAAAGCAGCCTTCTCAAAATAATAAAAATGCCGGTTACATTTATAATTAAGGGAGCCAGTTGCAGGCTCCCTTTTAATATTAAAAATGAACCGCTGCCCTGCCCAAATGGATTGCTGAAAAACAGGCTTGGCAGTTACCAGTTTTCAAAACAGCCTGTTATGTCTACCTGTTGTAAATAAACTTCCGGGATTTCATTTGGTGTTAGTGTTCTTATCAAATTAATTTCTTGCTTGTTAACCCTATGCCTGCTTTCGAGATAAAAAGCATATAGTTGAAACAGGCTAAATTCGTAAATGCCTTTTTGATAATTGGAAATTTGTACAGCCTTTTTTGCAATAATAGAACATTGTTGTTCCTCAGTGAGTTGTCTGAATTCATATAAAGTCATATGAAAAATACGGGTAATCGCAGGGAAAAGTTTGCTATTTGCCGTAATAACGTTGGGGTGGTAAAACAAGCCCATAAAAGATGAGTTGTGACCAAAGGATTTTTTCTTAGTCTTAAGAATTTCTTCTTGTAAAGTTATATTGACTTTACTTACATATGAAAAAAAATGCCACAGGATTAGAATATTTAAAAAGGGGTCAGAATTGAAATTCCGTCCCGTATTAATCCAATATCCTATGAAAAACCAAGTCTAAAACGCCGCTTTCGGATTTTTATTTCCTTTGAGCATCCGAAATTTAAAAAAATATTTTTATTGCTCCGGTGAAGGCGTTCAAATGCCTGAGAAAAAACCCCACTGCCTCGGCTTTTCCCCCTGGGTAAAAGAAATTTCCTACAATTTTTGATTATGGCCCGCCATATAATAAAATCAGTTTTGCCGCACAGGAGTTGCCTCTGATCAAAATAAGTTTTTGACTATCTCAAAATTACTTGTTGTAGATATTTTCAATTTACTTTTTTGTGTTAACAATTTAATTAAACCATTCATGAGTATCAGGCATATTAAGTTTTTAGGGAATAAATCTTTGTTTGGTAAATTTTTACGTCTCCCCAATAAAGTTGATTCCTGATAACACTGTATTGAAAATATTAGCGGGAAACATGATGGGTAAAAAATTCATAAAGGGGTCATATAACTTTAGTATTGCTTTGAGAACTTATGAGCGAAAACAGTCCGACCAATTTGAAGAATATTGTACTAACAGTAAAAGTTTTTGGGACCTTGGAGCGCATGTGGAATATTATTCAATGCTTTACCATGCAATAAATCCAACGGGCAAAATTGTTGCCTTTGAGCCAGCGAGGTAAATGTAAAGTTATTGCGCAGGCACATGTCGTTAAACAAAATCATTGATTATAAATTGTTTGAAGTTGCAGTATCTGGTAAGGGATGCTGTCATTCAAAAAGACAAAAACAACTGTTGCCGGAAAGCCCGACGAAGCAAGAGAAACAAATGTGAAGATGGCGAGGCTGTCAAAAATAATTGATACAAATGAAATACAACTTCCCGACCTGTTTAAAATAGATATAGAAGGTGCAGAAGAAAATGTGCTGAGGAATGTGAAAACGATCTTTGCACAAAAAAAACTGTGCTTTTTGTATCAACACATGGTAAGCAGGTTCACACTAACTGTGTAGCTCTGCTTAAAGTAATGGGTTATCAGCTAATCAAGCTTGACAAGCCTGACCTGGATTCTTCCAGGGGAATACCTGCTCACCCCAGAATGTGTGCATCTAAAAATTTGAAACCTATGCTCACCGGGTAAACAGGAGGAATTTATTGATTAAGCAGTACTCAATCGTTTCCTAAAAGTTCTTTTTTGGTTTTTGAATTTAGAAAACGGGTTATCAGGGAGGCTTTTGAAATTAATCCTTTGTCAAAATCATCCTGGCTTATTTCTTTACCGGAATACACTCCTGCGAGCACTACTTTCTCTATTCCCTTTGAATTTGTATAAACCAACACGGGAGCTCCCGATTGATCTTTTGGGCTGGATTTTTCTGTAAGAAAGTAAGTAGAATCCCTTGCAAGGAAGCTGTCAAATTTTGTTTTAATAATGCTTAAGGAATCTTTTACGTATCCAACAATAAACATTTCCCTTCCCACCATCGTTTCTTTCAGACCGAGGCTTACGTAATTAACCGGCGACTCTTTGGGGATATTTACCGGCAGCAACAGGATATCTGTACAACCAAAATCGAAACAAACGGGCAATATCTTTTGATCGGTCATATTCAGCGAAATCACTTTGGCTCCACTGTTTCTAATCATACCAGGTTCAATAAAAATCATCACGTTGGTAATCTTTCTGCGCTCATTGGTTGTGGTGTAAAAGTTATGTCTTGTAGTAACAAAATAAGAGATGTTCTTATAATTTATAAAACAACCTGTTACCGGGGTGGGCCCATTGTTGATGATGGCATAATAAGGGTAACTGTAGTCCTGAAATGGGAACTGTCGCTCAGTTTGCTTTGCTTTAGCTTTTACTTTTGATTTTTGGCAGAAAGCATCCTGGGATAAAAAAAATAACGTCACTATAAAAAGGCTAAGCAGTGCTTTCATAATCCGTAGGTTTAAGCCAGTAATCTACGCAATAATCTTAATATAGCTGCAAGGTTTTAGCTAAAAGCCAGCTACCTTTATTTTGAGACTTTTAAGTAAGAGAACCGCCAGGTTAAGCAAAAGGGTCCTAACCAGTTTAATTAAAACCCTTTGTAAATGGGTATATGTTTTTGAGTGATGCTTTATTTTCGTTCCCTTTTCTATAATTTCATCAATTTTTGGGTGTGGCTGATTTTTCCCTGGTTCACTTCGATTATATAGGTACCTGCCTTTAATTCGCTGCCGAATAAAATCGGTTGTCCCGGGAGAATTTTAAACTTTTTAATTTCTCTTCCCTGGAGGTCAAGCAGCCTAAAGTTGATTGTATTTTTATCTGCCGTATTTACCTGCACTTTAAAATTACCTTTACTTGGATTGGGTGCAATGGTTATTTCAAATTTTTCGGGCGCGGCCGTAATTCCATTTTTCTTCTGAACAGCTCCCGGGGTTTCCTCATTGCCCTTTGCGCTGGTGGCACTGGTTCTTTCCAACTGGCAACGACCCAGGTTTACGACCGACTGCCTGCTTGCACTGCTTGCGCAATTACTCATAGATGTTGCAGTAACTACACCGGTTAGACGCGACTCGGGATAAAGTACTGTGATACTTGTAGTACCCTGCCCGGAAAAACCAATGGCGTTCGCAGGAACAGTCCAGTTTACAGAAGATGAATTGGAAGGCGTGGAAGGCAACGTGTAAGAATATTCCCTATTTGGACAAATCACTTTTTGAAGCGGAGTTATCGTACCTGGAGTGGCGGGGTTTAATCTCGTTACGGATAAAGATCTTGGTGCACTTTCATCACAACCACTATTGGCTATAACAGAGATTGCACCGCTGGTATAATTTGATGGAAATTGAACGGTGATGCTATTGTCTGTAGGGCCGGAGCCGTTTGGATGCGTAACTATTGTTCCCGCAGGTGTCAACCACGTATAATCAGAGGCTCCCGCAACAGGATTTATAGAATAAGTTGCAAATGACCCGTTCGGAAGCATGTACGAACATGCATTGGTGGGACCGCTGATTATGCCGGGTGTGGATGGAGCACTGCCGGAAACTGTAAGGGTCCTTGCAGTACTGAATCCACAACTGTTTGCTGATTGCACCGTGATAGGTTTAGTTGTGTACCCGTTTTTAAATACAACATGAATCACTGTATCGTTTACACCCGTACCGTTAGGATGTGAAACCAGGGTTGTGGTACGGTCGGTACCCCAGATATAACTGGTTGCGTTAGGATCCTTTGCAGTTGTATAGGCTACCTGGGTTGATGTACCAATATATAAGCAGGCATTAGCAGGCCCATTAACTGACCTGGGGGTGGAAGGTTGCTGAGCTACCAGGTATAATAGCCTGTCGGCACTGTTGCCATCGGTTGAAATAGCCCTTACTTTTAATTGCTTGTTTGCCGCTGCAATAAACCCCGTTAAAAAAATTACTGCAATGTTTGTGGTTCCCTGCCCGCTCACAATTGTTACAGTTGGCGGTACGGTCCACAAATAAACATCCGCTCCTGCTACCGGTTCAATACTATAACTTGCCGACTGCCCCGTTCCAACATAAGCGCAAACGTTAGTTTGGCCGGTTATGAGTCCCGGCGTACCAGGTATAGATCTGTCCCCCGCATTAACATTCATTGCCGTCATCAGCAAAAGAATCCCAAACATTTGGATTACCCGCGCTGTCTTCCGTTTACCGAAATTCTTTTTTGCAGTTTTTCCGATTAACTGTGCATCAACACTCAGGAAATTTTTGATTGAATTTTTTGTAAAAAAGATCATAGGATTTTAGGGTTTGTATGGAGATTTTCCGTGTCCAATAACAGCAAACGAATCAATTTTTATTTTATTATGTAGAACAGCGCTTTTTTTTCCAATTAACTTGTCGAAGCTGGTATAATGTTTTAGCATCTTTTTTTCCCGCTGAGCCGGCAGTACCTATAATTCGTACACTTAATCTAATTCAGCACGATTGTTAACAAACCAGGATCTTACATACAAAAAGCGCATCCTTTTACAGATGCGCTCTTTGATTTATAGGTTCCTGGCCAGCTTTAATTTCCTGGCATTTTTATTAACCCTCTTCCTTCCTAAAACTTGATCACTTTCGTCGTCTTCACCTCCTTACCTTGTCTTACTTCAATCAGGTAAGCACCGGCTTTTAACTCAGCCCCAAGCGCAATTCGCTGGTAAGGCATTAAAGTAAAGGTTTTGAATAATCGTCCCTGTCCATCAAGTACTCTCACACTTATCTCTTCTTTTCCTGAAGTCAATACCTCCAGTTTAAAGTCATTCACTGTTGGATTAGGGAAGACCTTAACTTCCATACTTTTCGATGTTACCGTTGTTACTGATCCTTTACC
>JACMPR010000269.1 GCA_014377385.1 Ferruginibacter sp.
ACTGCGTACAGAAATGGCTTTAAGCAATTATGATATCAATCTTTTTTCCAGTAAGGATAAAGGAAACGACAAGGGGCTCGCCGGTAAATTCATTCTGCAGAATGATAACAAAAAAATGCACCTGTTATCCAACACTTACAACCTGCAGTCCATTGTTGGTTACGAATTTGTACAGAAAAAATTTAAGCCGTTGGAGCGCCTTCGGAATGTGGAGTTCTTGCGTGACTGGAGTATTCCTTATGAAACAGAAAGCGCCGATGAAAAAATTGCAACGGCGTCATTAAAAATTGCTGATACCAACGGGAATAATATCCGGTACGAAATAACCAATTACCGGAGGAGCGATGATTATAATGGTTTTCGCAACATAATAGATCAGTTCGCCTCATTAAAAGAATGGAAGCTAACGACTAAGGTTAGCCTTGTCAATTTTAACAGCAGGTTGCAGAAAGGTACTTTTTTCAGGCCCGGGATCGACATAAAAAAAGAATTAAAGAAATTTAATTCTTTTCAGGTTGGTGTTAAATATACCGGCGAACACAATCGCCTCAAAGACAAGCTTCGCGATACACTTACACTGGCAAGTTTTGCATTTAATATTTACGAACTGTATGTAAAATCTAACGAAGCGAAACTCAATAAATGGGGAGTTAGCTATTTTCGCAGGAATGACCTTTTGCCGGTGAAATCATCTCTGCTGCCGGCAGACAAAAGCAATAACATCAGCTTCTTTACTGAATTGCTCGCGAATGAAAAACACCAGGTGAAGTTTAACATCACGTATCGTAAACTACATATCATTGACACCCTGCTAAGCAGGCAAAAAGAGGATAATAGTTTGGTTGGCCGGGTAGAATATTCTATCAACGAATTAAAAGGGTTTGTTACTGGTAATTTTTTGTATGAACTCGGATCCGGCCAGGAACAAAAAAGGGAATTTGCTTATGTAGCTGTTCCCGCAGGGCAGGGGGAATATACCTGGATTGATTACAATAGCAACGGTGTTGAAGAACTGAATGAATTCGAAGTGGCGGTTTTCCAGGACCAGAAGAAATATATTCGCGTGTACACACCAGGAAACGCGTATGTAAAGGCAAACTACCTGCAATTCAATTATAATATCGACCTTAATCCAAAAGCTTTCATCAAAGAACCGTCACCCACAGGAATTCGAAAAATATTATCAAGATCGTCCACCTCATCTGCCTTGCAAATAAGTAAAAAGAATATCGCTGCAGGCCGGTTTCTTTTTAATCCATTTAGCCAGGAACTCGTGGATACAACATTGGTAAGTCTTAATTCTTTTTTTTCCAATACTTTCTATTATAACCGAACAAGTTCTAAATGGGGTTTTGAAACTACGCACAGCAAATCCTCAGGAAAAGCTTTACTTGCTTATGGATTTGAAAGCAGAAATCTTCGCAATTCCGTTAACAGGCTGCGGATTAATATCAGTAGAAATTTTGTTTCAAACCTGGTGTATAGGAACGTAAAAAATACGCTTGGCACCTCCGGTGTAAAATTTGACAACAGGAACTACAATGTTCAGCAAAACTCAATTGAACCCAACCTGACCTATGTGTTTAAGTCGAATTTTCGTGCAACCCTTGGCTACAGCTTCTCTGCTAAAAGAAATACCATTGACTCGATGGAGCGTTCAACCAGCAATGCACTGACAGCAGATCTTAAATATAATATCCTTTCCAACAGCAGTATTAATGCAAAGTTCACCTCCAACCAGATCAATTTCAAAGGATATACCGGTGCCGCAAACACCACGGTTGGATATATTTTATTGGATGGCCTGGTACCGGGTAAAAATTATCTCTGGAATATTGATTATACCAAAAGGCTTGCAGGAAATATTGAAGTGAATTTTCAATACGAGGGAAGAAAGCCAGGCACTGCCCGGACGGTTCATATCGGCAGGGCAACGGTCAGAGCAGTTTTTTAGCAATAAAAAAAACGGTAGTTGTAACCACCGTTTTCTAAGACAAATTTATTTCGTTCGTCGTTAACTGAATAACCCACCTTTCTTCAAAGGCTTCAAGCCTTCACCTACTTTAAATCCATTGTTGTAAACTTCTATCTTGTAATTTCCTGTTCCAAAATTTGAATTTTGTTTCCAGTCAAAACTAACAGTCTGCCTTTTGTTTTGCGTATAATTGACATCTAACTTTTGCGTATAAATTTTTTCTTCTCCTTCTCTCGTACTAAATTTTCCTGAACCCTGTTCTTCCAAAGCAATGGCCGTTCCATCAGGGCCGGTAATGATGATGTACAATTCTTTTTGTCCGGATTGAGTGATCATGTTTTCATCAAGGTCAAAAGATATCCTAAGCTTATCAACTCTTTTTGCGGTTGTTGTTACTTTCTCTTTACCATTACTTTTTTCATTTACACCAATAATATTGAAATTAGATGCGTGAAGCGTAGAACCAATTTCTATCACACTCTCTTTTTCTTTCACTACAACTGTAGTAGAATCAAGATCTTTTTGAATTTTATCACGTTGTTGGGTAACAATCACTTTTTCCTGAGCAAGCTGTATTTTTTGTCCCTGCAAGGTTTCAATAGTGGTTTTATAACCTTCAATATCACCATTCAGTGAGGCGATCAATCCCTTTGCTTCCTGTAATTCGGCAGTGGTGGCATTTACTTTGGATAACAATGTTTGAATCCGGGCTTTTTTATCTTCAATGTCACGATCTTTTGACGAAATAGTGCTATCCTTTTTTGAATTGGAAGTCTTAAGCATGTCATAACGCATTGTGGCATCTTCCAGGTCCTTCTGCAATTCGTCGCGTTGATTAGAGGTAGAAGCGATGATAGTTTCCTTCTGTTGTAATGTTTCTTTCACATTATTTTTATCCCAAATTATGAAGCCCCACGTGCCCAGAAGTGCAATAATTAGGGCGACGGTCATTATCCCACGTAAATTGGTTTTTGTATTATTGGGGGGCAGTGAATGTTCCTGGTAAGGTTTTTCTGCTTCGGGAAAATTTTCGAAAGCCATAATGATTGGTTTTTCTTATGAATAAATTACTCTTAATAAGCTTGTTAGTAAATCTTCAGTAACAAATATAATTTTTTAAGATATTAATTTGCGTAAACATTTTCCAAAATTATGCCAAAATCTTTACCGGCAGCCCTTTGAAAATCGTGGTATTTTATTGTGGTAATATCTCCTGGATTGATCCTGCCTGCAAATCAGGACAATTAATTTATATTGCAAAATTAAACTGTTTTTTAATGAGCGCTGAAAAAATACTGGTGAGTTGGAGGAAAAAGGATTTTAAGGCCATCTACTGGTTGGAAGGGGAGGAGGAATATTATATTGACATGTTAATGAATTATGCAGAACACCAGATTCTGCCGGAAGCTGAGGCTTCGTTTAACCTAGCCGTATTTTACGGCAAAGATGCAGAGTGGGCAACCGTTTTAAACGCCTGCAGAAGATATCCCATGTTTGCCGAGCGACAGGTAGTGTTGCTGAAAGAAGCACAGCATATGAAAGATATAGATAAACTGGAATCATACGTTGAGTCGCCGCTTAATTCTACTGTTTTTGTGGTTGGCTATAAAGCTAAATCCCTGGATAAAAGAACCAGGCTCTACAAAGTCCTTGGAAAGCACGCGGAAATATTTACTTCCGCAAAGATCAAGGAAGATAAAGTGCATGACTGGATTTCAGAACTCGTAAAATCGAAAGGGTACACCATTCTTCCCAAATCCGTGAGTTTGCTTGAAGAACATATTGGCAACGACCTTAGTCGTATCGCAAATGAGATTGATAAATTGTCGGTGAACCTGAGGGATAAAAAAAATATCGATGAGGATGATATAGAAAAATACATTGGCATCAGCAAAGAATACAATGTGTTTGAATTGTTGGCAGCGATTGCAAAAAAGGATCTCGCAAGGTCGATCCAAATTATCAATTATTTTGAAAGTAATCCTAAGGCTGTTCCCATCCAAATGGCGCTACCCGCCTTATATGCCCATTTTAGTAAAGTGTATGCCGTGTATGGCATGAATGATAAAAGTGACAATGTTTTAAAACCTTTCTTCTATTACAATCCCAATTCACTTAAGCAGGCGCACGACATGATGAAAAATTATGGATACAGCGGGATGGAAAAATTGATTTTGTTGCTGCATCAGTACAACCTGAAAGGAGTGGGCGTTGGCGATAGTGGAACAAGCGGGGCTTCGTTGATGAAGGAAATGGTAGTTAAAATGATGGTGGAATAAAACGTTTGGGTAGCTGGTTGTCGCCTAATACTTATTTATCTTTTTTAAATCCCTTCAGAAATTGTAATTAAAAAAAAGAGAAACCAATAGCGGAAAACAAGAGGCCAGCAGCGAATTGCCCGGCTACAAAAATTAAAATGATGCGGCATTCTTATCCTTTGCCAGTTGTGCCTTTAAGTCCTCCAACCCATTAAATTTGACCTCACTTCTTAATCTTTTTTTAAGATAAACGGTAACGTTATTACCATATATTGTTAGGTTAAAGTCAAATATGTTCACTTCAATTACACGATTGGTACCGTTAACGGTTGGCCGTAGGCCAATATTCATCATACCTTTAAAAATACCGGGTAAGTCCTGTACCACCACGTCAACAGCATACACCCCATTGGATGGTATTAATTTCTCTTCATCTTTTAGCAACAGATTAGCCGTTGGGTAACCGATCGTCCGGCCAAGCTTATTGCCTTCAATAACTTTTCCGGTAAAGAAATAATGGTAGCCTAAAAATCCATTTGCAGCATCAATGTCGCCTGCCAGCAGTGCCTCCCTGATCTTCGTACTGCTGATCGTTACATCCTGTAAAACATGTTCGGGAATTTCTTTTACAATAAAACCGAATACGGGTGCCTGCTCCTCAAGTAGTTTGTAATCACCTTCCCGGTTCTTTCCAAACCGGTGATCATAGCCAATGATGATTGTATGCGGATGAAGTTTTTTAACGAGAAAATCCCTGATGTAGTTCAATGCCGGCTGATTGGCAAATTCCTCGTTGAAGGGCACTACCACTATGTTGTCGATACCGGCTTTATACAGCAACTGGTATTTTTCTTCCGGGCTGTTAAGAATAAAAATGGGTTTTTTTGTAGAGGCGACCACCAATTTTGGATGTGGATAAAAAGTAACAAGTACAGGAGTTCCGTTTACCCTGGCTGCTTCCTCCTTCAACTGCCGTATGATCTGCATATGTCCCAGGTGAACACCGTCAAAAGTGCCGATGGTTAATACCGCATTTTTAAACGCAGGTAAGCTGTCTGTATTTTGATAAACGTTCATATAAATGAGTGCAAAACTAATTGATAATTTATTAATCGATATTTGATAATTCAAATATAGTTTTGCAACTCAAGTTTCAATATGAGCTTATACGATAAAAGAGGAGTTTCTGCACAAAAAGAGGAAGTGCACGCTGCTACAAAACAGCTTTACCAGGGATTGTTCCCTAATGCATTCTGTAAAGTTTATCCTGATTACCTGGGCCATGATGATGCATTTGTAAATGTCATGCATGCTGATGGAGCCGGCACCAAAAGTATTCTTGCTTATCTCTACTGGAAAGAGACTGGCAACGTATCCGTCTGGAAAGGGATTGCCCAGGACGCAATTGTGATGAACCTTGATGATCTCTTGTGTGTAGGTATTTATGATAACATTGTTTTTAATTCAACTATTGACCGAAACAAAAAATTAATTCCGGGTGAGGTGTTGGAAAAGATCATAAACGGGTCGCAGGAATTATTTGATCAATTAAAAAACTTTGGTGTGCACATCCATTTCCTCGGCGGAGAAACAGCTGATGTAGGTGATGTGGTTAGAACCGTAGCTGTGAATGGTACCATGACTTGTCGATGGCCCAAAAACAAGATCATTAGCAATGAGAAGATAAAGCCTGGCGACGTAATTGTTGGACTTGCAAGTTACGGCCAGGCAACTTACGAAACGGGATACAACAGTGGCATAGGAAGCAACGGTCTTACATCTGCCCGGCATGATGTGTTGAATAAATTTTACGCAGAATATTATAAGGAAAGCTTTGACAACTCCTTACCAGCAGAGGTCGTTTACATTGGAAACAATAAACTTACAACTGAATATTCTTTACCGGCAAACAAAGGAGGGGAGAGTATCAATACCAACATCGGTAAATTATTATTGTCGCCTACCCGCACGTATGCGCCGGTTTTGAAGCAATTACTGGAAAATCATTTCGACAAAATTCATGGATTGATCCATTGTAGCGGTGGCGGTCAAACCAAATGTTTGAAGTACCTGCCTGGCAACTTTAAAATCATAAAGGATAATTTATTCAAAGCACCGCCTGTATTTACAATCATACAGGAGAACAGCGGGAGCAATAACAGGGAAATGTACGAAGTATTTAATATGGGGTGCCGCCTCGAAATTTATTGTGATCCTGCCGATGCGCCGCTCATGATCCAGGCGGCCAACGTCTTTAATATTGAGGCGCAGGTGATCGGCAGGGTAGAGGCGGCAAATAAAAAGGAACTGGTTATCACAATTCAAGGGGAAAGAATAGTGTATTGATTCTTTTGAGATGTCAACTCAATTTCCCAATGTTTAACCGCTGATTGAATTTCTCTTATATTTTAGTGTAAGAATAGTTAACACGACATTAATGATCAATGAACAGGAATTTGAGATGATTATAATCCAATCTTTTTTTAAAACTCCATAAATAATCCAGGTGCCAACTCCGGCAAATAATACCATCAGCATAAAAATAGAAATACCTTCTGCTGTCTTCTCTTTCAATAATTTGAAAAGCTGTGGTAACGTTGACATTGCTGTGCAGATACTGGCAACGATGCCCACAATTGTAACTGAATCCATAAAATTTTATTATCCGGCAGAAACCGGGGAGTTTCTTGCAAAGGATGTTTATCATTAAAAAATTATTAGCTGGCCTGGAATAACAACGAATTTTATATTGAAAATGATGCCAATAACTTTCCCTGAAAAAACTACCCGTAAATGATAAAATCAAACCTGAGAAAAGGCCCGAAACTTCAAACAACATATTATAGTTTCTACAATTTCATATTAACGGGTATTTAATTGCTCATGAGTGCCCCTGCAATCCTGCAACGAAAAGGCTTTTTACAATATAACAACCGGGCTGCCGGAGGCTGAGATAAACAGGCATGCTACAAAGGGGGTACGCTGCAATGTCCTGCTGTTGTACAGCCAAAAAAAGAAGGTTCGTTCTTTTAATTTTAATCACCGCACAATAAAAGCAGTAACTTTAAGAATGTCAGCTTCCAAGCCCCCAATTAATATTTTACTTGCCGATGACGATGAAGACGATTGTCTTTTTTTTCAGGATGCATTGAAGGAATTACCTGTTAGTACCCTACTCCAGACCGTTTCCAATGGCGACCAGTTGATGGAACGATTGCATGATAAACAGCAATTTTTGCCTGACTTGCTTTTCCTCGACCTTAATATGCCCCGCAAAAACGGGTTAGATTGTTTGGAGGAAATAAAGCAGCATACAGACCTCAACAGGCTTTTTATTGCCATCTATTCTACCTCTCTTCAACAACATATTGTTGATAAAGTACACGAAATTGGCGCGCAATATTACATTTGTAAGCCCACCAGTTTTTCTAAACTCAAAAATCTCATCTTCCAAACCATTGCCTTCAAAGAAACGGACAGCAATTTGCAGCCCTCGAGGGGTAAGTTTGTGCTTTCACAGGAAATTTTTACGAATGAAAAAAAATAATGGCAGCGTTGCTATTGAAGAATCAGAAAAAGTTAAGGCAGAGCTGCAACTTGCAAATAGCAAACTGCTTCTTATTAACCAGGAGTTGATTCTTTTGAATCAACAATTGACCCAATCAAAAACTTTTACAGAGGCTATTTTTACTTCAATCCGTGAACCGCTGCTGGTACTGGACAAAAACCTACGGGTAAAATCTGCCAACCCGGCTTTTTATAAAACGTTCCGGGTAAATGAATTGGAAACAGCAGGTGCTTTGTTGCAGCAGCTGGGTAACCATCAATGGAATATTCCGGAACTGCTAAAGTTGCTAAAAGATATTTTTACTAAAAAGACAATTGTTACCGACTTTGCAGTAACACATAATTTTCAGCATATTGGCGAAAAAGTAATGCTGTTAAATGCCACGGAAATTGATGGTGAAACAATAAATGAACGACTGGTTCTGCTCAACATCGGGGACATTTCCGGGAAGCCCTTATCCAGCAAAAAAAATGATGAAAATCAAAATCCCTATCATGACCTGGTTCATTCATCGCCTGCGATGATAGCGATCTTTAAGGGCCCGGACATGATTATTGAAATTGCCAATGATGCTATCCTAAAAGCCTGGGGTAAACAAAAAAATGTTATTGGCAAATCGGCGTTTGAAACAATTCCAGGGTTCATTGCCCAGGGTGTTGATAAAATATTAATGAGTGTATACAGTACCGGGGAGCCCGTAATTGCATGTAACACTCCTATAACCGTTTTATCAAATGGAACACCACAGTTTATGCACTTTGCTGTCATTTACCACGCACAATTTGATATAGATGGCGTGATAGAAGGCGTAGCAGTCATTGCCAATGACGTAACAGTCGAAACTGAAACGCTGAATAGATCGCTTGAAAGTGAGAGACGTTTACGCTATTTATTGCAACACACACCTTCACCCATTTGTATTTTGAAAGGGGAGGAAATGATATTGGAAGTGGCGAGTGATCCTATATTTGAAATTTGGCAGGTAGGAAAGGAATCAGTGGGTAAGCCGATCCTAGAAATTATTCCTGAAATGGGCGATCAGCCTTTTATGGGATGGTTATTAGATGTTTTTCACAACGGTATTACCCGTTACGGCACCGAAGAGCCAGCTTATTTTAACCGCAAAAACGGAGAAAAGGATATTGTTTATTTCAACTTTGTTTACCAACCTTATTATGAAGAAAATGGAAGCATTTCCGGCGTGATGGTTTTGGCGAACGATGTTACTGAGCAGGTTTTATTACGGAAGAGAATTGAAGACAGTGAGCATCGGTACCAAAGCATGATTTATAATTCCCCTTCCCTCATTTCCATTTTTAAAGGGAAGGATATGATTATCGAAATTGCCAACGATGCCATTTTAGAAAGCTGGGGTAAAGGAAAAAATATTATAGGCAAATCGTTGTTTGAAGTGTTACCGGAAACTATTCAACAGGGTTTCGATAAACTTTTATTAAATGTCTATCAAACAGGTGAGCCATTTCATGCGTACGAATCTCCCATCACCCTTGTAAGAAATGGCAAGCCTGAATTGTTATACTACACTTTTGTGTACCAGGCGCAGCGGGATATTAACGGCGCAATAGAAGGTGTTGCAGTTTTGGCGAGTGAAACAACATCACAAGCGCTCCTTAACCAAAAATTAAAAAATAGTGAAGAGCAGTTTCGCTTGCTTGTGTTACAGGCACCGGTAGCGATATGCGTGATGCGGGGGCAAAATTATGTGATAGAAATAATCAATGAAACCATGTTGGAAATGTGGGATAGGACTTTAAAAGAGTCATTAAATAAACCTGCTTTTAAAGTACTTCCTGAATTAAAAGAACAGGGGTTTAAAGAACTTTTAGATAACGTGCTTATTAAAGGAGAACGTTTTGTAGCAGAAGAACTTCCTGTCAATTTACGGCGTAACGGGAAGTTAGAGAACGCCTTTGTGAAATTTATTTATGAACCGCTGCGGGAGGCAGATGGAAGTATATCGGGCGTAATGGCCCTGGCACACGAAATCACAGAACAGGTGCTTTTAAGAAAAAAAACGGAAGAAAGCCAACAACGTTTTGAAAATCTTATTATCCAGGCTCCGGTTGCTATGGCTCTTTTCCGGGGAAAAGATTTCATTGCTGAAATCGCAAACCAAACTTATCTGCAATTGATTGACGCGCAATCAGAAAATTTTATAGGGTTACCGTTATTTGTTTCTGTGCCCGAAGCAAAAGCTGTTGTGGAAGAGTTAATGCTGGATGTTTTAAAAACAGGCAATCCATATTTTGGCAACGAATTTGAAATTGTCATCAACCGCTTTGGGAAGTCCGAAAAAGGTTATTTTAATTTTGTTTATCAGCCTTTAATTGAAAGTGATGGCAACATTACCGGCGTAGTCTGCGTAGCAAACGAAGTAACAGAACTCGTTGCTGCCCGTAAGAAAATGGAAGTTCAAAACCAGTTGTTCAGCAATATGCTAATGACTGCGCCAGGTTTTGTAGCAACGCTTTCCGGCCCGGATCACGTCTATGAGTTAGTGAACGTACAATATCAAAGTTTATTTGGTAAACGGAAAATACAAGGTAAACCTATAATGGTAGCATTACCTGAATTGAAAGGTCAGGGGTTTGATACGCTATTGGATAAAGTTTATAATACCGGTGAGCCTTACGTAGGAATCAATATACCCACTAGCCTTGCCCGTGATGAAGGCTTGGTTCCAGAGGAGAGATACTTCAACTTCAGTTTTCAGCCCATGTATAATGAGAGCGGAAGTATTTTTTCTATCCTTGTTTTCGGTTACGAAGTTACGGAGCAGATGATTGCAGTCAATAGTATTAAAGAAAGTGAAGAACGTTTCCGCAACCTGGCGGATGAAAGTCCGATGTTTGTTTTTATAATTGAACCAAATGCAGCAGCTACCATAAGTTATTTCAACAAAACCTGGCTCAATTACACCGGACAAACCTTCGAAGAGGCTTTAGGCTCATCCTGGAAAGCGGTAATTCACCCTGACGACTTGCAGGATCTTATGAAAATTTATATTCCGGCTTTTGAAAAAAGGGAACCCTACCTTTTACCGGGTGTAAGAGTAAAGCGAAATGACGGCGAATATAGGTGGCATATGATTAAGAGCAATCCACGTCACCTGCCAACGGGCGAATTTATTGGATTTATGGGAGTGGGTATTGATATACATGAACAGAAATTAGCGGAAGAAGAAGTTAAGCGTTTTAAATACATGGTAGAAAATGCAAACGATCCTTTTATACTAATGAGGCAGGACGGAAGTTTCGCTTATCTCAATAATCCTGCACTGGAGAGCTGGGGATATACCGAAGCAGAAGCAAAACAGCTCAGGAATTCTGATGTAGAAGCTGGACTTAATAATGAAACATTTGATATAACTTTTGGCAAAACACAAACAGGGAAAATTCCTTTATTTGAATCTGTGCACAAAAGGAAAAGCGGCAGCACTTACCCTGTTGAAATAAATATGGGCGGATTGATGTTGGAAGGCAAACCACACCTGTTTTCCGTAGCACGCGATATTACGGATAGAAAAAATGTGGACCAGGCACTGATAGAAAGCGAAACGTTCAACCGCAGTGTATTGGAAAATAGCCCCGACTGTGTGAAGATTATCAACAATGAAGGTAATGTGCAGTTTATGAATACCAATGGCATGTGCATCATGGAGATTGATGATTTTGGCTTAGTGAAAAATAAACCCTGGACTCAATTATGGGGCGAACAAAATAAAGAAAAGGTATTGGAAGTGATTGAAAAAGCCATGAAAGGCCAAATAGCGCACTTCCAGGCGTTTTGCCCGACGACCAAAGGCACCCCAAAATGGTGGGATGTAATATTATCACCCGTTACCGAAACGGGAAGTAATGTAGTTAACACCATTATTTCAGTATCCAGAGACATTACTGAATCTCGTTCGGCCCAGTCACTTAGCGATTACCGTAAGGCGTTACTGGAAGCGAATAATGAAGCCAGTATAGACGGGATTTTACTCGTAGATGCGAATGGTAAAATCCTTTCTTATAACAAACGGTTTATAGAAATTTGGAACATTCCACATCAAATTGTAGACGCTAAAAACGATGAAGCCACCCTTTCCTTTGCTATGACACAATTGATCAACCCGTCTCAATTTATTGAGAAAGTGAAATGGTTGTATGAAAATCCGAAGGAAATCAGCATAGATGAATTAAATTTCACGGATGGTAAAATTATAGAACGGCATGGTTATCCTGTGGTAGCTGATGATGGTAGCTATTATGCGTGGAGCTGGACTTTCAGGGATGTCACAGAGCAAAGGGCTACCAGTTTATTATTAGAATATCGTAAAGCATTATTAGAAGCGCATAACCAAAGCAGTGTAGAAGGTATATTGCTGGCAGATGAAAAAGGGAAAATAATTTCTTTCAATAAACGCTATGTAGAAATGTGGAACATGCCCAGGGAAATTGCCGATTCTGTCAACAATGAAGCAATAGTTGCTTATACCTTATCGCAATTGCTAAACCCGGAAGAATTGGGTGAAAAAAATAAATACATTCACGCACATCCATTAGAAAGAGGTAGTATCATACTTACATTCAAAGACGGCAAAATAGTAGAGAGAAATAATTATCCCGTTATTGGAGATGATGGAAATTTTTATGCGGTTTCGCTTACTTACAGGGATATTACGCAACTAAAAAATGCAGAACTTGCTTTGCAGAAAAGTGAGCAGCATTTTCGCCAGATGGCTGATTTAATGCCATTAAAAATAAGTAATGCCGACCTTGATGGCAAATTTCTTTATTTTAATAAATGCTGGTTAGATTACAGTGGATATAGCTATGAAGAATTGAAAGATTTTGGATATCTTAAAATGATGCACCCGGATGAATGGGCTGAATTTAAAACCCGTTCCCAGAAAGCTGCAGCAACCGGTACGGTGTTTCAAATGGAAATGCGTTTTATGAATAAAGCGGGCGAATACAAATGGCACTTAAATATTACCACTCCAATAAAGGATGAAAATAACAACATTAAAATGTGGTTAGGAAATACCTCCGAAATCCAAAAACAGAGGGAACTCAGAATGGAATTGGAAAATGCCGTGGCAGAAAGGACCAGGGAGTTGGCTGCATCTAACAGTGAACTAATTAAAATGAACAAGGAACTGGAATCATTCTCTTACATCGCCAGCCATGATTTGCAGGAACCATTGCGTAAAATTCAAAGTTTTTCGGCGCGTTTACTTGAATTGGAAAATGAAAAACTTAGCGACACCGGAAAGGATTATTTTCAACGAATGCAGAAGGCGGCAGACCGTATGCAGCACCTGATCCAGGATTTACTCGCTTACTCACGAAGCAGTACAGCAGAAGGGAATTGCGAGCGTATTCACCTCAGCAGGATAGTCGAAAAAGTGCAGGAAGATATTAAAGAAGAGCTTGAACAAAAGCATGGCGTGATCGAAGTGGAAGAACTTTGCGAGGCGTTCATCATCCCTTTCCAGTTTCATCAACTTCTCTATAATCTCATCAGTAACTCACTTAAGTTTTCCAGGAAAGATATACCTCCGCATATAGTAATAAAAAGTGAAATAGTAGCTGCTGAAAAATTACAACTTCCTATGCCAGGCGTTTCAAAAGAATACTGTCATATCAGCGTTGTAGACAATGGAATTGGATTTGAACCTAAATTCAATGAAAGGATCTTTGAAATATTTCAACGACTAAACGGTAAAACAGAATTCCAGGGCACTGGTATCGGGCTCGCTATTGTAAAAAAAATAGTAGACAATCATCATGGAATTATTACGGCATCGGGAGAATTGGGCAAAGGAGCAAGATTTGATATTTATCTTCCCCACCAATAATCAAAGAAGTGTTTATACTGATAGTATTAACAGAAATTCTGTAAAAAACTTTTTTTCACTCATGTTCAAATAATTAATTTTGCCGTTGGGCTTAAATATTCAGCAATTAAATGAACAGCTGATTCCTGGAAATAATTCACATCCCATTAAAACAGTTAAATAAATATGTCTCAATCCATCATAGAACTTAGCAACGTTAATATTTATCAAAGCGAGAGTCTTATCCTAAGTAATGTAAATATTTCTGTCGACAAAGGAGAATTCGTTTACCTGGTTGGTAAAACAGGTACGGGTAAGAGTAGTTTGCTGAAAACAATGTATGGTGATCTCGAATTGCGGGAGGGTGAAGGCTGGGTAGCAGGGCATAACCTAAAAGAGCTTACCTGGAAATCAGTTCCATTTTTGAGGCGTAATTTGGGAGTAGTCTTCCAGGATTTCCAGTTACTTACAGACAGGAATGTGAACGACAACCTCAAATTTGTATTGAAAGCAACTGGCTGGAAGGATGAAAAATTAATGGATGAAAAAATAGCGGATGTACTGGATAAAGTTGGATTAAAAACCAAAGGTTTTAAAATGCCTTTTGAACTCAGTGGCGGCGAACAGCAACGCATAGACGTGGCAAGGGCTTTGTTGAATTCTCCCAAGCTCATCCTGGCAGATGAGCCTACCGGCAACCTTGATCCGGAAACCAGCGATGAGATCATGCAACTGCTTTTCCATATTTGCAGAGATTACAACACCACTATTGTTATGGCAACGCATGATTATATGGTAATTAATAAATTTCCGGCAAGAACGATTAAAACAGAGGCTGGGAAAGTATGGGACAACGTTAGTATATCCATGCAATGAGTTTGCGGGCATTTTCATCAGCATTATAAATTTCTTTTAATCCGTCTTCTCTTAGCCGGATTTTTTCTTCTGTAAAGTTTTCTTCAAATAATTTCTTTATTTCAATTTTAAAGGATGCTGCCGATTTGGCCGTGACACAATACTCTTCCATACCGGAACCTGTTACTGCCGCCTGGTTCACCAGGCAGTGCCGGCCATTGTATAAGGCATTCAATAATTTTAATTTTATGCCCGTGTTATTGAAGGAGGGTATGATATTCACCTGTGCCTTTTTTATAAGATCCTGCATCTCCACCTCAGTTGGATTAATTACCATACAAGTATGTGGATGTGCGTCTGCGAGTTTGCTTAATTGTGAAGAGGGCGATTTGCCTGCGATCACTAATGGGATAGTGGTGTCGTTGAAAACTTTTTTCAATAGCCAGTCTGCAGCTTTCTCATTTTCATTAATTGATAAATTTCCATGGTACAAACAAAAAGGGCCTTTTCCCGGAAAACTGCTAACCGCATCCCACGGTAAAAAAACCGGCATAAAATGAACCTGTGTTGCCTGCAACTCTTTTTTATACGTAGCAACATCCTGTTGACTTACAGCCCAAAATATGGCTTTCGTTGCCAGTTTTTGCTCATATCGTTTGAGTAAACGGCTTTCCAGCATGAAGTAGGTTTTTCGTAACAGATTGGTTTCGTGTTTTGCGAGCTGTTGGTAGTATTTAAATTCAACATTGTGAAGACGCACAAAAACTTTCCTGTGTACCAATGCGTTATTTTGTAAAAAAAAGGTACAATGGATGCCTTCCAGCAAAATGGGGTAATTGTCTTTATTTAGATCCTTCAATAAATTTTTGTCACTCCTGGATTGGACAATGTAAGGCACCCGGAAAGAAAAACCCGGCAGCCCTTTTTTTCGTGGATAATACCGCACGGATGCACAATATTTGTTCAGCATATTCTGTTCGCCTCTGCCCGATGTAAAACAGTGCAGGTGTATATGTACACCGAGGTTATGGAGTGCTTTGATCTTATAGAAAAGATCCACCACACCGCCAAAATCTGCCGGCCAGGGAACATCATGTGTTACGATATGTAAATGTTTATCCAAAAATATTTTTGTAAAATGCCAACAATTTTATTTCTTCATTTTGCCAGTTTAGTATCTTAGCCGCCGCAAGGCAGTTGTTGCTTATCTGCTGCCAGGTAACTTCATCATCCAAAAGTTCATTTAGTTTCCGGGCGATACTTCCCGGGTCTAGGTTGTCTGTTAAAACCGCCACCTGGTAAACATCATTTATTTCTCTATACACCGGGTAATCTACACACAATTGTGGTACGCCGGCCTGGATATAATCAAAAAAACGGTTTGCTAAAGAAAAATAATTGCTCTTACTGTCTTTCTCAAACAAGGTGATGCCAATATAGCTGCGAGCCGTGTAATTTTTCAACAAACTGGGAGTAACCATGCCATTAAAAATTACTTTTTCATTCAACTGAAGGTTCGTAACTATTTCTTTAGCCTGCTCCATAAAGTTGCCATCTCCGCAAATGATCAGCTGCGCATTTACAAACTGCATTGCCGGAAGCAATGTTTCAAAACACCTGCCTTCGTTTACAGCTCCCTGGTAGAGTATGAATTTTTCCTTTTTTATTTGCTTTAACGCAATGTCCTGCAAAGTAATACTCCTTATCACATCATATTTGCGGCCATACATTTTACTGAATTCTTCCGCTATCGGTTTATTAACAGTGTACCCATGTTTAAAATGCGGCACCGTTTTCCTTTCTATCCATTTCCATATTTTATAAATCTTTGGCCGGCTTACAATCTCTTTCATCTCACAAAAAAGTTCATGTGCATCATAGATGCGTGGCGTTTTTTTTATATTGGAAATAATATAACAGGGTAGGATCGTATCCAGGTCAATTGCACAAATCCCATCCATTTTTTTTAGCAGCAGAAAAAAAAACAACCGCAGGTTGTATTCAATATAAAACAACTTTCCTTTTTCAAAAATGCAATGAATTCTCTTTTGCCGGTAAGGCTGCGCAATAAGCGGTATCGAATTTTTTTGAAGCCTGCCCACCAACTGCACTTTATAACCCGCGGTAGCCAACGAGGTACAAATTCGTATCATGCGCTGGTCGTAAGTTAGGTCTGTTGTTACAGTGAAATATAGAACGGGCAAAGTTTTTGTTTTAACGAAAATAAACGGATTTTTATTTTATAGTTGCGTGGGCGTAAATTTTTTCTATTATTTCTACCGTTTTTAATCCATCCAGTGCGCTGGCAAATTCATAACCTGGTTCATGCAATGCCCGGATTAGATTCTCGTATACTTTGTCATGGTTGCTCATGCTTCCCTGGTAAAAACCATAGGAATTGGCTGGTCTGCCCTGGGGAAGATTCACTATTTCCATTCCATCTATGCATTGGTACTCGATGGTATTCAGGTATTGACCGCCAATTTTCACTGTGCCGTTTTTCCCAAAGACGGTGAAGGAGCCCTCCATGTTTTTCTGGAAGCTGTTAACGGTGTAGTTTAAAGTACCAATGGCACCTCCAAGCATTTCAATGATAACAACTCCGCTATCATCAATGTCGTTTGTTGGATGTTCAAAATTTCTTGTAATCGCTTTCACCTCTTTTACATCACCTAATAACCAGTAGAGGATGTCTATAAAATGACTGAACTGTGTAAACAATGTTCCGCCATCCATATCCTTCGTGCCTTTCCAGCTATCAGTGTAATATTCATTGGGCCTGTTCCAAAAACAATTCACCTGGAAAGAAAAAATATTTCCCAGTTTATCGTCTTCCAGCAATGCTTTTAACATCTGCACCGGCGGATTGTAGCGGTTTTGTTTTACCACAAAAAGTTTCCTGTCGTACCTGTTGGCTGCTTCTACCATGTCTTTCGCATCAGCAACGGAGATGCATAAAGGCTTTTCGCACAATACATGCTTTCCCGCTTTTAAACACAAAATAGAATGTGCTGCGTGCAGGCCATTCGGGGTGCAGATACCAACGATATCAATGGATGGCTCCTTTGCAAGCAATTCCTCAATTGATAAATATATTTTGGCCCCATACTCACGGGCAAGTTCAGCCGCATTTTCAGGCACGATATCGCATACCGCTACCAACGTCCCCGTCTTATTCATCTGTTCAGCATGACGCCTGGCAATTCTTCCACAACCGATAATGGCAAAAGTTGGATTCATGGTACAAAGTTCAGGTTTTTAGAAAGACCAACTTGTACAAATATTTAGCCATACTGAATGTATCATGCGGTTGGGTAGTCACCCACAGGCGTACAAATTTGAGAGGCTGCTTATTCAATTGAAATACCTGTAGACTTGAATTTGGCTTACCGCGGCCAAGGCAGCGATTATTCCCATTTTCAGCAACTGCTTATTCAATGAGTAAGTAGCAGCATCTGGAAATAACTTATTAGCGTATCTGCCTTTATGAAAAAAGGAATCTTTTATATTTTATTTTTAATCACCGTATTTGTATTTTCTCAAACAATTTCGGCGCAGGTAATCGACAATAGTTCCACATTTAAAACCCTCCCTGCTAAAAGTGACTTTAGGTTTCAATACGATAACGACTTCTTTACCCACGCCGACAGGTATTATTCACAGGGACTCAGTTTTGAATTTGTTCATCCCGGTTTAAAAAAAAATCCGCTGACAAAACTGCTTATCAAACCAGCCAACAGTAACATCAGTTATGGTATTGGCCTAAACGTGTTTGGTTACACGCCAACAAGTATTTTAAGTGTAAATATTTTGTATAGTGACAGGCCCTATGCGGCGGCACTAACTATCAAAACATTTTCCGCCGCTACAGACAGCATTTTAAACAGGCGCATTTCATCCGCATTTAACATCGGGGTAATAGGGCCTGCAGCCCTAGGCGATGAAATTCAAACCAATATTCACAAATGGCTGAAAAATCCCCTTCCAAAAGGTTGGCATACGCAGATTCAAAACGATCTTATTCTTAATTACCAGGTGAACTACGAACAAAAACTAATTGCCAGCACCGGACATTTTTTATTAAACGGCGCGGGAGAACTCAGGCTTGGTACCCTCGATACCAGGCTCAGCGGAGGACTTAACTTTATGGCAGGTAATTTTAATGATCCCTACGCCGGCGTTTCAGGGCTTAAAAAGCAAGTGGAGTATTTCTTTTATGCCCAGGCACGCGGCCACCTGGTGGGGTATGATGCCAGTCTGCAGGGTGGCATTTTTAACCGTCACGATCCATACATCATTTCCTCGAATGATGTTGAAAGACTAAGTTTTCAGGCCGATGCAGGCATAGTGGTAAATTTAAAAAAAATATACCTTTCCTATTCTCAGTCGTTTATAATCACGGAATTTAAGAGTGGTAAAAACCATCGTTGGGGCGGATTTAGTGTTGGCTTTGCATTGTAATGCTTGCGAAATAGCTAGCTGCATTCATCATTGGCTAAAATAACGAACACAAAATCCTACGCCCTGGCTGGATCCTCCGGCAACTTCATAAATTTTATTTTTTATGACTAACGGAATTATACAAATCTTTCTCAAAAACTTGTGTAATCAACGCAGAATTTAATTTTTTTGACTTACTTTTGCAGCCAATTATAACAGAAATAAAACATACGGTTTTAAAAAAAACAAAGAAATGTCGCATCTAACACTCGAAAGAAAGGAAACTATTTTTACAACATTTGGTGGTAAATCCTCCAACACTGGTTCCGTTGAGGGCCAGGTAGCACTGCTAACAGAGCGTATCAACCACATCTCTAATCATCTTAAAATCAACAAGAAAGATTTCTCCTCACAGAGAGGCCTGATGATGATGGTTGGACAGCGTAAGCGTTTACTTACTTACCTAAGCAAACACGATCTTACTGGTTACAGGGCCTTGATCGAAAAATTAGGTCTCCGCAAATAAAATTCTAATGCATGTAATATGATTTATTCCCAACAGTTATTTTCCGTTGGGAATATTTCTTTTTACATCCTCTTACTTACTTGAAAACAGGAATTCCCCTGTTTTACAAAAAATACGATACATGTCATTATTAAATCCAAAATCAGTAACATTCGACATAGGCGAAGGCCGCATGGTTACGATTGAAACAGGTAAATTAGCCCGCCAGGCTGATGGAGCCGTTACGGTTCGCCAGGGTGATTGCATTTTACTTGCGACCGTGGTTGCTAACAAAGAACCTAAAGCCGGACAAAGCTTTTTTCCTCTGTCGGTAGATTACCAGGAGAAATTTTCGTCTGCCGGCCGCATACCAGGCTCATTTTTTAAAAGAGAAGCAAGACTGAATGATTACGAAATATTAACCTCACGTTTAATTGACAGGGCCTTGCGCCCGTTGTTTCCGGAAGATTATTTATGCGATGTACAGGTATTGGTGTCGTTGGTTTCTTCTGATGCAGAAGTAATGCCCGATTCATTGGCCTGTCTTGCTGCTTCTGCTGCTTTAGCAGTATCGGATATTCCAATCCAGGAAATTATTTCAGAAGTGCGCATTGGAAGGGTGAATGGTCAATACATCCTAAACCCAACGCGGAGCCAGTTAGCCGCTTCCGACCTCGAATTCATCGTTGCGGCTACCAGCAAAAACATCATGATGGTAGAGGGAGAAAGCAATGAGTGCCAGGAGGAAGATCTCATTAAAGTGATTGAAATGGCGCATGAAGCAATCAAAGTACAGGTAAAAGCACAGGAAGAATTAAGAGCCCTTCTGGGAAATCTTCCAAAAAGGGACTACGTTAAGCCTTATCGCAATGAAGCGTTAAATGAAAAGATTGCCGGCTTTGCAAGGGATAAAATGCATGCCATTGCCGCAGCCGGAACGGCGAAACATGAAAGAAGCAACGCTTTTAAAGCACTTCACCAGGAAGTTGTTGAATTTTTAGGAACGGAGTTGCCAGACGAAGACAAAGCGTTGATCGGGCATTACACCGGCGAACTGCAATATTATGTTGTAAGGGATATGATTCTAAACGACAGAAGACGTTTGGATGGAAGGGGTACAGAGGACGTCCGTGAATTGGAAATGGAAATCAGCCCGTTACCCACTCCGCATGGGTCAGCATTATTTACGAGAGGTG
>JACMPR010000270.1 GCA_014377385.1 Ferruginibacter sp.
AAAGTAGAAAAAATATTTAAAGCTCCAAATGTTTTTGTAGTATTTTTTTAAATCTTTTCAGATATCATTTGATTAAATACATCATGTTGTACTGATAAAGATATTAAAATCAATTAGTTGTATAAATTTAATTCGTTCAATTTTGTAGAATATGTTCTACAAGATAATTAGTCCCGAATTCGAAATTATTGTCTGAGGCACCGGATAAATAGGCTGGTAAATATGTCAGGAGCGCAGTTTTTGAGGAAAGGTCTTCAGAAATTTCTCCACTTTTGGCCTTACTACAAATTGACAATAGGGAGCATTGCCGTTCAATTTAAAATAATTCTGGTGATAATCTTCTGCCGGAAAAAACCTGGTAAACGATTGCAGTAAAGTGACAATTGGCCTTGGAAAAGTGCCTGACTGATTCAGTTGTTCCATGTATTTTTCAGCAACTACTTTTTGTTCCTCACTGTGATAGAAAATGACGCTCCGGTATTGGGTACCGATATCGTTACCTTGCCGGTTAAGCGTGGTAGGGTCGTGCGTTTTCCAAAATATTTCGAGGAGATCTTCAAAACTTATTTTTGTGGGATCATAAACTACTTCCAGGCACTCCGCGTGACCCGTGGTTCCGCTACAAACAGATTTGTAATCCGGATTATCCGTTTCGCCGCCGCTATAACCGCTGGTTACCTTAATAACGCCCTCCAGCTGCTGGAATACTGCCTCTGTACACCAAAAACATCCATTTCCTAAAGTGGCGGTTTCTGTTGGAATGCTTATAGTTTCGTTCATATGTTTCAATTTAAGTATTTTTAGGAAGCTTCAGTTTTCCGGAAATAAAAATAGGACCAGGAAAAACAAATCAATTCCTAAACACTATGAAAGGTAAAGCTGTTTTAATTGCCGTAATATTTTTGATCCTTTCCTGTAACGATAAAAGAACAACTGCAATGCCAAATATTAATACGCATGCATTCCGGCTGAAACCCGGGGCTGATCTTAAGAAGTCAATCCTGGCATTCGTCAAGGAAAAAAAGTTAACGGCAGCCTGGATTTCAACCTGCGTTGGCAGCCTTACTTCTTACCAGCTACGGTTCGCTAACCAGCAAAAGGGCTCCACCGACACCGGTCATTTTGAAATTGTAAGTCTTACAGGTACGTTATCAGTAAACGGATCGCACCTGCACATGAGCGTGAGTGATGCCTCGGGCAAAACAATTGGTGGACATTTAATGGATGGCTGCATTGTGTACACTACGGCAGAAATAGTGATACAAAATACAGATCAGTTTACTTTTAAAAGGGAAAAAGACGGAACCACCGAATGGGAGGAATTGCAGGTGGAGAAGAAGTGATATCGAATCATTGACGTATTCATTCTTTCCCAATTTTTTATAACCAGGGAAGCAATGCTCAAGACGCCGGTCAGCCATATCGGAAATGACGAACCCGGTTTTTAAGTAAAAGGAATTATTATTTTGACGTTGGCCGTGAAGCTTGCGTATCAGGATCCGGCATCATCCATTAACTTTGCGGACAAACACTCACCTGAATGAAATTTTTCCCGGAATCTACCTTACACCAGCTGGAATTTGATAAGATAAAAGAGTTGCTAGCTGTACATTGCCGCACAGAATTTGGAAGATCCCGTGCACTGCAACTCAGGATCCATACAAAAAAAGAAATTATTGAAAAAGAATTGCAGCAAACCAATGAGTTCAAGATCATCCTCCAAAGTGGTCAATATTTCCCCAATGATTTTCCCACAAACATTTCAAAAGAGCTAAAGTTACTCAGTATTCCCGGGGCATCTTTAAGCGGGGACCAGTTTTTACTTATCCGCAGGCTTACGGAAAATACCAATAATATTTTCCGTTGGTTTGATGCAGAGAGAAGCATCGCCAATGCTTCGCTTGCAAAAGTAATAGCAGATTCATACTATGAAAAGCTAATCCGGCAAATGATTGATGATGTGCTGAACGAAACGGGCATTGTAAAAGACAATGCCAGCGAGGATCTTGCTAAGATAAGGCTCAATCTATATCGGAAACGTAATGAGCTCCGTAAGGCATTCGACCGCATTGTGAGTAAAATGAATAAACAAGGTTACCTGGCAGATATAGAAGAAAGTTTTATGAATGGGAGGAGAGTGCTGGCTGTTTTCGCCGAACAGAAAAGAATGATAAAAGGAGTGTTGCATGGTGAAAGTGACAGCCGGCGCACGAGTTTTATTGAACCGGAGGAAACTACTGAACTAAATAACCAGATATTCTCGCTGGAGTATGAAGAAACAAAAGAAGTGTACCGGATCCTTCGTGCCCTTACCCAACAGTTAAGTATATACGCCCCGCTCCTGAAAACATATTATGAAATAGGCGGGGAGTTTGATTTTATCAAAGCCAAGGCCAGGCTGGCAGAAGACATCGGTGGTAATTATCCTCAACTTCAGGATAAGGCCCATGTTAAAGTGATCAACGCTGTGCATCCGCTCTTGTATTTATATAACAAAAAACTTGATAAGCCCACCATACCGGTGAACCTTAGCCTTAATGAAGAAAACCGTATACTGGTGATCAGCGGTCCGAATGCGGGAGGTAAAACAGTTACCTTAAAAACAATCGGATTGTTACAGGTTATGTTGCAAAGCGGTTTGTTGGTGTCGGTTAGCCCCGATAGTGAAATGGGTATTTTTAAACAGATGATGATTCATATTGGAGACACGCAGAGTTTAGAATTTGAACTGAGTACCTATTCATCACATTTAAAGAATATGAAGCAATTCATGGAACAGGCAAATGGCAAAACACTTTTCTTTATTGATGAACTGGGCAGCGGGAGTGATCCAAATCTGGGAGGTGCTTTTGCGGAAGTAATCATGGAGGAACTTGCCTTTAAACACGCATTTGGTATTGTTACTACCCATTACCTGAATTTAAAAGTGATGGCCAATAAAGTGAAAGGCATCATCAATGGCGCCATGCAGTTTGATGAGAAAAATTTGCTACCACTATATAAACTGCAGATAGGCCAGCCCGGTAGTTCTTACACTTTTTCTATTGCAGAAAGGATAGGAATGGACAAAAAACTTATTGCCAGGGCACGTAAGCTGGTAGATGAAAATCATTTTCAGCTGGATAAAATGCTGAACAGTACCGAGCAGGATCTGCAGCAGATTGATAAAGAAAAAAACAGGCTGGAGCTGTTGCTAAAGGAGAATGAGGCTCTTAAAAATGAAATGCTGCGGGTAATAAAGAAAGAAGAGCACCTCCAGGAAACGGAGCGCTTACAGCTGCAAAATAAAATATCAGAAGATAAAATGGTTTATCTAAAAGATATGGAAAGGCGCTTAAAGTCTATGGTTATTGAATGGCGTAAATCGGAAGACAAGGACAGCGTGGTGAGGATGATACAGGCATTGTTGTTTAACCAGAAGGAGAAAATGCAGGTCGAAAAACGCCACAAAAAATTGAATGAAAAGTTTGAGGAGATCGGTGGAGAGATAAAAATTGGTGATAAAGTTCGGATGCACCAGAACCGACAAGTTGGTATCGTGAAAGAAATCCGGGGGAAAAAAGCTTTACTGCAGGTAGGTATCATGCCTATGACCGTTGCGTTGCATGACCTGGTGGTGGTGTTGGATAGGCCGGAGGGCAGTTAAATTATATCTCAAAGGGATTGACATAAACATGCCAGTAAAACAAACAAGGTTTTATTTCCAAGCTGCTGACGCCCAATTCTTTTTTGCATTATGCTGACACTGAAAATATTATGTCAAAAAAAATATGGACAATTATTAATAATTTTTTGTTCTTAAAAATTTGAACCCTTACTTTTGCCGCGGAGAGTTGGCAGAGCGGTCGATTGCGGCAGTCTTGAAAACTGTTGACTGTAACAGGTCCTGGGGTTCGAATCCCTAACTCTCCGCCGAGAAATATTTGATAGCCCATAAATGTATGTTTATGGGCTTTTTATTAAATCAAAATTGTTCTAACAACTGAAAGGCTGCCACAATTAAAAGCCGAAAAATTATTCCAGCATCACATCAGCCTATTGAGGTGCTGGTAAAGGTGCACGAACAAAAATTTAGATTTCATGGATCGGGATTGAACTGTCTGTTATGTCAGGAAAGTTGACTAATTTAAACATGAACTACATAAATATTTATGAAATTTTTCTGTATCATCTTGCTTCTGGCGTCGGGTTCACTGGTTGTGCGATCACAAACATTCACGGGCCCCGGCGGTGTAATCCCGGATAATGGTGCTTTTCAAACCTGTTTTCCTGTCAGTGTTTCGGGCGTGGGCAATATTAACGGTTCTTATGGCCTCGGATCTGTCTGTATCAATATCACACACGGCTATGATGGAGACCTCAATATATTCTTAAAGGCACCCGATGGAACGACTGTACCTTTATCGATGCAAAATGGCAGCAGTGGCGATAATTACACCAACACCTGTTTTTTGCCGGGTGCAGTTATTTTGATAAGTGGCGGGACCCCGCCTTTTACCGGTAGTTTTATTCCAAATGGGGATGCGGGCCTGGTGAATAACGGGCAAAATGCAAATGGAAACTGGTATATCTGCATACAGGATGGGTTTCCAGGGTTTACAGGAAGCCTGGTAAATTTTACTTTAACTTTTAATAATGCTCCATTTATTTCTCCCCCGGTAATACCCGCATGCGCCGGTAATCTGCCTGCATCTGATGATTGTATCCAGGCTACAACTGTCTGCAATTTTGCAGGATATTGCGGTAGTACCTCTGCTGATTACACAATAAATACCTGGCCGGAGTTAACGAGTACGTTTTGTGGTTCCATTGAAAACAACTCTTTTTTATCTTTCAAGGCAAATGATGACACAGCGTCATTCAATTTGTGGGTATATAACAGCCTGTATGCGCTTGGCATTCAAATGATGATTTTTTCCGGCGATTGTGGTTTAGGGCCAGTTACTGTCCATGGTTGCTACTCCCAGGTTTTTCCTTCGCCGTACGCTACAATTATAAGTGCAACTGGCTTAACGGTTGGAAATACTTATTATGTGATGATAGATGGTTTTGGAGGAGATGTATGCGATTTTACGATGGCAGCTGTTAGCGGGCTCAATACCCAGGTTACAACCTTGGATTACCCGGATTCCGTCGCTTGTATTTCGTCAGCTGCAGCGTTAGTTCCTTTGATAACAGGCCAGGCAGGAGGTGTGTTTTCCGCAAGTCCCGCAGGATTAAATATTAATGCAAACACCGGCAATATTATCCCAAATCAAAGTACAGCGGGCAATTACAATGTTTCATACAGCAGTTCGGGAACAGGTAGTTGCCAGCAGGTGACTTCAGTTTCTACAGCAGCCGTGAGGATTTTCGGCATAGCCGACCATATCTGGACAGGCGCCGTTAATTCGGCCTGGGAAAACCCCGCAAACTGGAGTTGCGGCAATGTTCCTGTGAACACCACCGATGTGGTCATTAACACCGGTGTGGTTCTTATCAGTTCAAACGTAATAATCAATAGCTTAACGATAAATCCAAATGTAGTACTAACAGTAGCGCCTGGGTACAATTTAACTTTACTGCACTAAGGTAAAAATTAGCCAGCTTCGGAGCTGTTTCATTATTTTTAAATCGATAAAAACTTATCTCTTAAATCTTTGCAGAATCGAAATATTTCTTTGAGCTAAAAAATAATTCATCAATTGTTATTGGTTACCGTTGGCCTGAGTTTTTGACAATCATCTGTTCATCCCTCCTGCTGTTCCAAATCCTCTTGACTCAAACGACTAAAAGACTTATCGCTCTTGTTTATCTTTATACGGTTTCAATTCACCAAACTAATCATACTCCATGATAAAATATTTTATTGCTTTCTTTATCGCTGTACACTCACTTTATTGTTGTACACGCAAACCCGAACTTACAAAAGAAGAAGTTATTGTTGTCATCCAAAAATTTGATCATGGCTGGGAGAATAAAAAGATGGGCGAAGTAGATGATGCGCTTGCAATTGGCTATACGTATTTTACACAAAGTGGCGGGATTTTTAGCAGGGATAGTGTGGTTGCAACAGCAGGAGAGTCGGATTATATTTTGAATAAGATGAGCCGGTCGGACCTCGATGTTACCATTTACGGCAACACGGCAGTGGTAAGCACGAGGTGGAGGGGCAAAGGTACTTACAGGGGAAAGCCATTTGATGAAGACCAGCGCTGTAGTATTGTTTTAGTAAAAAAAGAGGGTAAGCTGCAAATTGTGTCTGAGCATTGTACACCTATAAAAATGAACCGGGTATTTCATTAGAAGGAATGGTAAGTATTATCGTTAGGGCTTTTAACCAATAGTTTTTAAACCTGCGTAGTAACTACACAAGGTTATGACCGTGCAGTAATTGTAATTCCTGCAATCCGTAATTCTGGTAAGAATGTATACGTAACAGCCGTTCAAAATCCAGCATTTTGTGTTACTTTTGCACCCTCAAAACGAGTATAGCAGTACATGAAGAACATCAGAAATTTTTGCATCATAGCACATATAGATCACGGAAAAAGTACCCTCGCCGACAGGCTTTTGCAATCTACCAACACCATCAGCGAACGCGACATGCAGGCGCAGGTACTGGACGACATGGACCTGGAAAGGGAAAAAGGAATTACCATAAAAAGTCATGCGATCCAGATTAATTACCCGTATAAAGGCGAGGAATACATCCTCAACCTGATTGATACACCCGGCCATGTAGATTTCAGCTATGAAGTAAGCCGGGCATTGGCTGCCTGTGAAGGGGCATTGCTTTTAGTGGATGCAAGTCAGGGAATTCAGGCTCAGACAATCAGTAACTTATATCTAGCGATTGACAATAATCTTGAGATCATACCCGTGATCAATAAGATTGACATGGAAGGGGCAATGATTCCTGAAGTGACGGACCAGATCATTGAACTCATCGGTTGTAAGCAAGAGGATATCCTTCTCGCAAGTGGTAAAAGCGGTATTGGTATTGAAGAAATCCTGGCTGCTATTATTGCCCGCATCCCCGCACCAAAGGGTGATCCCGCAGCACCGTTACAGGCATTGATATTTGACAGTGTGTACAACTCCTTCCGGGGTATTATTGTGTACTACCGGATCTTCAACGGCACGATTAAAAAGAACGACAAGATTAAATTCAGTAATACAGGATTGGATTACGGTGCCGATGAAGTGGGGGTATTAAAAATGGGCCTTTCGCCAAGAAGCGAAGTGAGGGCAGGTGATGTAGGTTATATCATCACCGGTATAAAGGTGGCCAAGGAAGTTAAAGTAGGCGATACCATCACAACAACGATTAATCCTTCGCTTGAAGCGATCAAGGGTTTTGAAGATGTGAAGCCCATGGTTTTTGCGGGTATCTTCCCTGTAGAGACAGATGCCTTTGAAGAGTTGCGTGATTGTATGGAGAAATTACAACTCAACGACGCTTCCCTTACCTACGAACTGGAAACCTCCCAGGCATTGGGCTTTGGATTCCGCTGCGGATTCCTGGGCATGTTGCACATGGAAATCATCCAGGAAAGGCTGGAAAGGGAATTCAACCAGACCGTAATCACTACTGTTCCAAACGTTAGTTTTATCGCCACTACAAATAAAGGTGAGGTTGTGCGGGTAAATAACCCAACAGAAATGCCTGATCCTACCAGGATAGAAAAAATAGAAGAACCATTTATTCGTGCTCAAATAATTACCAAGCCGGAATATATCGGAAATATTATGACGCTGTGCATCAATAAACGCGGTGTGCTTATTAACCAGGGTTACTTAACACCAACAAGGGTAGAACTTAGTTTTGACATGCCATTGACGGAGATAGTGTTTGATTTTTATGACAAATTAAAAAGCATGACACGCGGTTATGCGTCGTTCGATTATCACCCTATAGAATATCGCCCCAGCGACATTGTAAAAATGGATATCCTGCTTAACAATGAAAAAGTAGATGCACTGAGTGCACTTATACACCGGGGACGGGCACACGAATTTGGCCGCAAGCTTTGCGAAAAATTAAAGGAACTTTTACCCAAGCAGCAATTTCAGATAGCCATACAGGCGGCCATTGGTGCTAAAGTAGTTGCCCGTGAAAATATTAGTGCGATGAGGAAGGATGTTACCGCCAAATGTTACGGTGGAGACATAAGCCGCAAACGTAAGCTGTTGGATAAGCAGAAAGAAGGTAAAAAACGTATGAAGCAAATTGGTAACGTAGAGGTGCCGCAGGAAGCATTTTTAGCAGTTTTAAAATTGAATGATTAACTCATTTTCACTCACCCGGTTTTACTGATGAAGGTAAAAAAAGTCACTCCGGGGATTTGGCATTTTCCGGTACCGCCTGGTTATATTTCGAAGGATCCATCCTTTTATCTTCTTTCACCGGATCGGGAACCGGAGGTTGCCCTTCCGGGGTTACCTCGTTGAATACTTTACTGATATAGATCCATTTTCCGTTGGTCCATTTAAATCCTTCGTAGTCGCCATCACCAACCAATGTAAATTTCTTATTAGGTTCATTCGATTCAGATACCAAATGCTCCATGATGATCATGTGAAGATCTTCGTCATAAGTAAGTCTGGGCCCGGCATCCTTCTTAAATTCCATAACATAACGGGCCGGCGTTTTAGGAATTAGTTTATCATTCGGGACACTAAAACACCGCCTGCCGAAAACCGGTTCATTGTTTTCAAAAGTCAGTATTTCAATCAGCTTTCTGCTGCTGAGAATACCATGTTCATCATAACCAAGCAGGGTATATATTTTTTTACCAGAATAAATATTGAGCATGATCCTGTAGTACACAGCCCCCATCCAACCAAAATTGTTTCCAATACTGTCTGAATAATTTTTAGTGACATCTGACTTATCAATAAGTGGAAACAATTTTAATGACCCATCCGGGGTTCTCATTTGTATGGCACCATGCTGCCGGCATATAGCATCATCGATAACCAGTTGCCATGTAAATATTCTAAATGTGCTATCCGGAGAATATAATTTGGAAATGGTTTGCAAAGAATCAAATGGATAATAAAATGAATTGGATGTTTTGAGACTGTTCACCAGGAGCCTTGTAAATACACTATCAGCTTTTAATCTTTCGAGGGCCTTGTTTCCTTGTACAATCTGCAGCGCAGGTTTCTTTAACGTATCCTCCGATATTTGTAATTTTTTAAGATCGCCGTTAATTATTCTTTGTGCAAAGGAACCTATGCTAAAAAACAGGAGCAGAATAATAGAAGAAAAAATTTTCATCCGATAAATTTAAACAAAGATTTTGCAATAGAAAATTCCAGGTAGCCGATCGCTCAAATTTAACTTAAGGTTGGGTTGGTACTGCCTGATTGCTACAATGTAATTTACGCCTGACGTTTGTAGGTTTTCATGGTTACAACCGTTGCTAATACGATGAGCCTTGTAAAAGAGCTTCGGCAAATTCGAAAAGATTAGCATACACGGAATCGATGCGTTCGTCCTGTAAATCTACCTCCGGCCTTGTTGTAGGTAAAAAAACGGTGTGCATGCCCAGGTTCCTTCCAAATTCCATATCGCTTATAGTGTTGCCCACCATGATTGTTTTTTTAAGGTCAATGTCCGGGAATTGCTTCGCTGCCTGTAATCCCATGCCCGGGTTTGGTTTGCGAAAAGGGCTATTGTCCTCCAGGTCGCTGCAGTAAAAAACTGCATCAATATGGCCACCGGCAGCCTTAATGTCCCGTTGCATGTTGGCGTGAAGGATATGCAGGTCTTCAAGTTTTGTCAACCCTTTTCCAACCCCTTTTTGGTTAGTTACTACCACAATCCGATTAAATAGCGAAGAACATTTTTTGATAGCTTCCTTTACCCCGTCATAGAATTTAAACTCGTCCCATGTATGAATATAGTCTTTGTCTTTTTCGTGATTTATAACACCGTCACGGTCTAAAAATAATGTCCAGGAGTGGTTTATCAGAGGGAGCATGCAGAAAGTTTAAAGTTATAAGTTTGAAGTTGTGGGTTTATTTTTCGATGAAGCTATTGGTTCTTTTTATTTCGAATACTTACATGTTTTTAAGGATGATAGTTTTAGATATTCTCTTAATGAATTGCATTGTAATTGCAATAAAATAAAAGGTTGAGGAGAAGTATCTCTTCCGTCAAATACTTAACTCAGTTCATCGGCCACGTGGATTTTAAAAGAAATACAAAGTTCGTGTATAAATCCCATCCTGATTCTGATGAAACAAAGTGATGTACCTTTTACAATATCAGGTTAATGGAATTACCCAAATTATCCTGGCCCCGAGCTCACAACGGGGAATCTATCATGCTAAATTCTCTACCCGCTTTTATAAAATCCTCCGGAATTCCAATATCAATAAAATATGTATCCTGCACCAGGCCCATCATTTTTTGTGAAGTATAATATTTTTCCAAATAATCTTTTTCAAAGGAAAATTTTTCCGGAAATTCCTGCTCAAGGAATGCTGTTACATTGATGGCATATACGCCACCATTGATGAGACCATGATGATAAAACTGCTTTTCTTTAAATGACTGAACAATATTTTTTTGGTTGATCTCCACTACGCCGTAACGGTCGAAATTTTTCATAGGCTTCAAGGCTAACGTGCAGGCTGCCTGATGTGATTGATGAAAATGAAACATTTGCTGAACATCAATTTTAAACATTGTATCGCCGTTTAATACCAGTACATTTTCTTCAGTTGCATAATTACAGGCAAGCCTTATTGCAGCACCTGTGCCAAGTGGTTCGGTTTCTATGGAATAAATGGCTTCCAGTTCTGGGTGATTTGTCTTTACATATGTTTCGATCACCTCATGCAAATACCCCAGAGAAAAAATAAAGCGATGTATTCCCTGCATTTGCAGGTAACCGATCACGTAATGTAGAAAGGGTTTGCCTGCAACCGGTGCCATGCATTTTGGCAAATCGGGTACGGAACTCCGTAAGCGGGTGCCCAGACCGCCGGCAAGTATAATTGCCTGCTGTGTTCCATGTTCCCGTGAAGAAGCCCGGGCTTCATCATTAACCGCGACGATAGCCATACAATATCTTTTTATTAGGAGTGTGATCTGCGCTGGTTTATACAGCTTTAGTAGGAAACATTATTTCTTCCACCAGCTGGCAAATGATATGCCCCAGCAAAATATGGCTTTCCTGTATGCGGGGTGTATCTGTTGAAGGAACATTCACCAGGTAATCGCTGTATGCTTTCATCTTACCACCCGTGGCGCCTGTAAAACCAATTGTAATCATGTCCTTTTGCCGGGCAGTTTCAAAGGCCTTGATGATGTTATTGCTGTTACCCGAAGTGCTTAACCCCACCAATACGTCGCCTTTTTTCCCAATACCCTGGATCATTCTTGAATACACTACATCGTAACTATAATCATTGGCAACAGCAGTAAGGTAAGATGTATTTACATGTAATGCCTCTGAAGGCAGCGCTTCCCGATCGGTATAAAACCTCCCGCTGAATTCTGCTGCAAGGTGTTGCGCATCCGCAGCACTACCGACATTTCCGCAAAACAAAACCTTATTACCGTTCTTAAAAGCGGTTGCAATTTTTTCAACGCAGGATGCCAATGTTTGCTGAAGTTCCTTATCAGCCAACACCTGCATTTTTACATCAATAGAAGCCTGTATCAAATCCTTTATCTGAGCGGTCATTTGTAATAATTAAGTGATAAAATAGCAGGGCAAAGGTAAGTAAATTGACGGATGTACTGATTCAGAAGAAGGAGAACAAAAACCCGAAAAAATAAATTATAAGTTTGTAAATCTTATATGTTTACCAGTTCGGATAAAAAGATAATATATGGTTGCATAGGGCAGGGGCGCAGGAAAAAGTTAGGCAGCTGCAGACAGTCAAAAATATTATTTAACTAAGCGTTCCAGCTGGTCAGACCATATTTTATAAAAGAGTATTTTTTCACTTCGCCCCCAAATTTCAGTAGTGCATCCTTCACCGCATAGTTGGTATTTCCCGGGCAATAGAAGATCATAAACCCCCCGCCGCCGGCACCACTTATTTTTCCACCTGTTGCACCTGCATTTTTTGCAGCCTCGTATATTTCTTCAATACGGGAATTGCTTATATTGGCTGCCATCAATCTTTTCTGCTGAAAACCAAAATCCAGTATCTCTCCAAATTCATTCAACCGCCCTTTTAACAGCGCTTCCTTCATCATTTTTGCCTGGTCTTTTAAATGATGCATCGCTTCAATACTTTTTTCATTTTTGCTATTCACATTTTTCACCTGTTCGGTAATAATAGTGGCACTTTCGCGGGAGGTAGCTGTAAAATAGAGCACCAGGTTATTTTCCAACTCATGCATGTATCGTGGTGGGATGCGCAAGGGGTTAACGATCACTTTGTCATGCTCGTAAAATTCCATAAAATTCACTCCTCCAAACGTTGCTGCATATTGGTCCTGTCTACCACCGGCGAGTTTAAGATCGTATCTTTCTATTTCATAAGCGAGATGGGCAATGTCATAATCTCCTAAAGGCAGTTTAAGCATTTCCACAAATGCGCCCAGGATTGCAACGACAAGTGTAGACGAAGTGCCGAGACCCGAACCAGCGGGCGCATCCACAAAAGTTGACAACCGGAAACCGGTAAGCGGCAGGTTAAAATCTTTTTGAATACGGTTGTAAACACCTTTTAACAAATCAAGTTCTCCGTTGATAGGTAATTCAGGTGCCCAGCCAAACCGTTGCAGCTCCTTGCGGTCAAGTGCTTCCACTATAATTTCCATGCTATTTAATGGTTCAATGCTGGCATATGCCGACAATGATATGGTTGCGTTTAATATTGCGCCACCATGCAAGTCAGCATACGGACTAACATCTGTACCACCACCGGCCAGGCCTATACGAAGAGGAGCTTTGCTTCTGTAAATCACGGAATTTATGAATTGAGAATGATGAGTTACGAACTAAAAATCTTGGGTTTAGAAATTAATGGAACGTCAATGTAATAATAATTTTATGCAATAATAATGCTTTCATTTTTACCGCTTTTGTATAAATATCATGTTTCCTTGTCTCCTTTTGACTTGTAGCCTTACGCATATCGATCAGCTGATAAATTTAAACGATGCCTATGATCTCTTTCACCATAAACTCCCAACTATACTTTTTCTTCTCTTCCCGCAGGTAAGGTAAAAAATGTGCTTCGCCTTTTGTAAAATATTCAATGATTTTTTCGGCGAGGGAAGCCGCATTTGGTTCTGCAATTAATCCAACCTTATTATCCGGCACCAGCGCCGGAAGCCCCCCAACATTTGTCACGATCATTGGTACTTCAAAATGATAGGCGAGGGGCGTAACGCCGCTTTGGGTGGCGTTGCGGTAAGGCTGCACTACCAGGTCGGCTGCACACAGGTAATATTTCACTTCACTGTCTGGAATAAATTCGGTTCTTAAGATAAGATCGTTTTCAATCCCCAATGTTTTTACCTGAAGATCATATGGTTTCCGGTCTTCATAAAATTCCCCGGCAATGAGTAATTTTATATTGAATGTTGACTTTCGGATTTTATTTGTCTGCAACAATTTCATTGCGTCCAGCAGGATATCCAGTCCTTTGTATTTTCTAATAAAGCCAAAGAATAAAATGATGTATCCATCTTTGTTGATATGTAATTTCCTCCTTGATTCTTCTTTGCCTATTTTGTCACCAAAGTTATCATACAACGGATGTGCTACATAAACTGCGGGTTTTAAAGGAGCAAATATTTCCAGATCCTTCAACACCTTTTCACTCATAGTGATGAACGCATCCACGGGCTTAACAAAATATTTAGTGAACACAAGGTCGCCGGGCCTTTTTTCATGAGGAATAATGTTATCCGCAAGACAAACTACTTTGCTATGCCTGTTTTTTTTTACGATACGCAGGATGGTCCCAAGGCATGGCCCCATAAAGGGAAGCCAGTAGCGCACCAGAACAATATCAGGTTTTTCTGTTTTGATTTTTCTGCCAATTTTTATCCAGTTAAAAGGATTTACAGAATTGATGGCTACCTTAATCTTGATGCCGGCAGGTGCAGGTTCCGAAGAAAACTGCGTTGTACCGGGAAATAAAAAACCGGGATATTGTAACGAGAATGTATAGATGCTAACCTCGTGGCCTTGATTTTGAAGTTCCAGTGCCAGCCTTTCATTGAATGATGCCAGGCCGCCACGAAGTGGATGAGCAGGCCCGATAATGATGATATTTTTTGAGGATTGATTCACGAAAGCGGTTGCTGATGTGTTGATTGGTAATTTTCTGCGTGTGTTATCCGATTGCTTTGCCCAGCAAATTTCCAAATCGGCTACTATTAAAATCTTCTAACCCACCCGTTCTTCAATTAAATAATTATTCCTGTCGGCCGAATTCCTGGAAATAAGCTCTCCGATAAATCCGGCAAGAAACAATTGTGCACCGATGATCATAGCCAGGATGGCAAAGAAAAAGAGCGGCCGTTGAGTCATACCTGTT
>JACMPR010000271.1 GCA_014377385.1 Ferruginibacter sp.
GAGAGATTATTAACAGGTCGCATGTCGGTTGTAATCATTTTACAGTAATGAAAGATGCCAGGAGGGCGGAAAAGAAATTGTGAAGTTTATGGATAGAATACCAGGTGTGATATTATAAGGGAGAAGTCAGGAATATAAAAAAAAAGTTTATTTTTATCATCAGGGTAACATCAGTGTAACGTTGACAATTTTTTTACCATAGTTTAACACTTTTGCAAAACCTTAATTATAAGCCCGGCGTTAATAAAGAAACTTTAATTACAAGAATGAAATCTCTACTCTTTACGTTTGCTTCTCTTATGCTTTTTATATCATGTGCTCAGACGCAGACTAACAAGCTTAAGATACCGGCGGGATCAAAGAAGGCGGCTGCCAATGAAGCCGTTGCAACTTTTGCTGAAGGTTGTTTCTGGCATGCAGAAATTGTTTTTCAAAGTCTTGTTGGTGTTAGGGACGCAGTATCAGGTTATGCAGGAGGCACTGACACAAATCCCAGCTACGAGTCTGTATCAGGGGGTCAAACTGGCCACGCTGAAACCGTAAATGTTTATTACGACCCTTTAAAAATTTCTTTTGAGACACTAGTTTCGGCATTCTTTGCAAGCCAGGACCCAACCACGTTAAACAGGCAGGGGAATGATGCCGGTACCGAATACCGGTCTGTCGCTTTTTACCGCAACGAAATAGAAAAGCAGGCTATACAGGCAGAAATAAATAAACTTACGGTTGCAAAAAAATACCGGAATAAAATCGTAACCCAGGTAGTTTCTTTTACAAAATTTTATCCTGCAGAAGATTATCACCAGGAGTACGTCAGTAACAACCCTGGCAATTCTTACGTACAAAATGTATCTATCCCGGATTTTGTGAAATTTAAGAAAGCGTTTAGCGGGCCATTTAAGGACTAAGACAGAAGATCGTTGATTTAACACTTATCACGCCCAAATCTTAGTGCCCGTCCGACTTCTACCGGAATTTTAGATCGAACATTATAAATTTTCCAACTCTCTCGTGTAATCATACTGGAGGTCTTCATGGAGCGTAGCAATAGCTGTTTTAATTTTTTTTAACTGTGCGGCATAGAGATTGGCCAAAGCGGTGCTTCTGTCAATGCGAAGGCCGGATTCATTCACTTTGTTGCAAAAATGTATAAGGAGACTGACTTGCGTGGTTTTAACACCGCTGTATTTTGCGTAACGGTTTATTGACCTCAAAATCTTTCTTAGATTCTTTTTTGCGATATAAAGATTTTTCGTGTTGAGTTCCAGAAATGCAGCATTCATTTCTGTCTTTACACTTTCTACATAACCGCTCTCATTTCCCTCTTCAAATAGCAGGTAAGTTAAAAGTTCCTTGTTTTCTTTCCTGAATTTCGCCAGCCTGAGGCAAAGCGCAAGAAGCGTTTGTTGCGGTTGTTCTTCCAGTTCCGTTTTAATGTCTTTTATAGAAGCCGCTCTCATTGATTCATTTTTGTAAACGGGCATAAACTTAGTTAAAAGTTTACAACTGCAAGTCGTGCACAGAAAGATAATGAATCAACAGGAAAGAAATTGTATGAAAAAAACTTCGGATAGAAGTTTTCTCATAGATGAGCATTGCTCATGAAATAAAATGGTTTTTTGTGGACTTTAATGCGAGATGTTTAATCTTACGAAACGTGAAGTTATTTTACAGTGTCACATGAAGTTGTAGTTTGTTATACCTATTACATGTAGTATAACTATTGGGAAGCAATAAAAAAAACCTTCGTTAGGTTCGAAGGTTTTTCACAGATTATTAATTTTTCGGGATAATTGGAACGTGGTTTAAGATACAATACTCGCTTTTTCATTGGTATGGGATCATGGTTTCCTACAGAACAGTATTTCTATCAGGATATTGGATAAACATTCAATACTTCTTCAGTTTTTTTTCAACGCGATATTGGTACTCAAAATGGTTGGTCTAAAGGATGGTTGTTTTTAGTAAGATATTGAATACTGATAATCGTCGATCTTTAGGATGCTTGTTTTATAAGATATTAGATACTTGGTTGGTTGTTTTAAGGGATATTAGTTCTATTGAAATGATTTCATCAGGAGATTTCAGTTTCAGCTTTTCAGGGATAGTAGATGGTTGGAATACAAAGATATAACCTGGTAGCGGCTTGTTTTGTAGCGGGCTCAGCCTTTGATTTGTAGTATTAATTCGACTTTCATGAGATAGGCCGTAATTACCCGTAAAGATTTAGTATGATTACGACGTAAATCCTACTAAATTACTATGGAAGGATAAAAGCCCAGGGCGATTACTTACAGGATTGCGAAGTAAAAAATTCTTTTTGAAGATTTAAAGGTCGATCATTGAAAGAAAAATGCCCTGAAAAAGTCGAATGATTTTTGTTCTCGACAAGCATTAATTGTTGGTTGGTGAAAATATCGGCGGCCGTGAAATGGGGCAATTTAATTGATCGTTTTTTTTACCTGCTTAGAAGCAACGGCCAGTTCTGTTTCAGGAGTGAATGCAAATATTTTTACATTTCTTATGTCCTCTTCCGAAATAATATCATTGATGTCTGTCAAATGGCGACGAATTTTATTGTAAGTAACCTCATCTTTATATGATGGAAGGGATACCCAGTCTTCCTGCCTGCTAAGATTTTTGCTATTACTTTCCATCGTCTTTAATTTTTATAATATTACGAAATGACCAGCGATTTCCGTGCGCATGTGCAAAAAGATAATGAAATGGTAACATACCGGAACGCTAAACCTTTTATTAAAAAAATTCCTTCATTCCGGGATCATTCCGCATTAACTTCAGCAGATGAAAATAAGAAGCCTGATACCAGCATTTTTCTTGTGTATTATAAATGCGGCTGCAATTTATGCCCAGCCCATTAATTCGGCACAAATTGATGCCCTTGTAGAAAAAACCCTCAAGACCTTTGATGTGCCCGGGATTGCAGTAGCCGTTGTGAAGGATGGGAAGGTAATACACGCTAAAGGATATGGCGTGCGATCACTCAACACAAATCAAAAAATGGATGAATTTACCCTCTTCGGTATTGCTTCCAACAGCAAAGCATTTACTGTTGCGGCATTGGGCATGTTGGTAGATGAGGGAAAACTAAAATGGGATGACAAAGTCACCGACTATGTTCCTGAATTCAGGCTATACGATCCGTATGTAACGGAAGCTTTCACTATCCGCGACTTGCTCACCCACAGGAGCGGCCTTGGGCTGGGTGCCGGTGACCTTATGTTCTGGCCTGATTCAAATAGTTTTAGCCGGAAGGAGATCATACATAACCTGCGTTTTTTAAAAGCGGTATCCGGTTTTCGTACCAAATACGACTATGATAATCTCCTGTATATCGTAGCCGGAGAAGTATTGACAAGGATTTCAGGCCTAAGCTGGGAAGATTTTGTAGAAACCCGAATTATGCAGCCTTTGAACATGGAGCGGAGCGCCGCTTCTTTCAAAAGATTAAAGGATGGAACCAATGTGATAGATCCGCATGCACCGGTAGATGGTAAAGTAAAAGTAATCCGGCGGGACTGGAGCGGCAATGCCAATGCAGCGGGAGGAATTTACAGCAATATAACAGACATGTGCAAGTGGATCATCATGCAGATGGAAAATGGTAAATATGGCGACAGTTTGAAAAATCAACTATTTACTATTGAAGTACATGATGAAATGTGGACACCTCAAACAATTATACCAGTTCGGGGAACCAATTCTTACAATACTCATTTCGGCAGTTATGGCCTGGGCTGGTTCCTGGCGGATGTAAAAGGATATAAGCAAGCATCGCATACCGGCGGACTTGCAGGCATTGTTACGCAGGTGACGCTTATCCCAGAACTTAAACTTGGTATCATCGTGTTTACCAACCAGCAGTCCGGAGCAGCATTTACAGCGATAACCAATACCATTAAAGACAGTTATTTGGGAATCAAGGGAATGGACAGGGTAAAAGAAATGCATGAAAGGGTAGTAAAAAACGAAACTAATGCAGAAAAAATCATCGCTGCCATCCAGAAGGATATTGAACTGCAGCAAAAAAACGACCACGGCAAAACCGACACTTTGTTATTTACAGGAACGTACACTGATCCCTGGTTTGGAGACGTAGTAGTATCCACCAGGAACCATAAGCTTTGGTTCGATTCCAAAAAATCGATGCTCCTCACGGGCGAAATGTTTGCTTACAAGGGTAACACCTTTATTGTTAAATGGACAGATAGGAGCCTTGATGCTGATGCGTTTGTAAAGTTCAATCTCGACAATTCAGGCAAAGCTTCCGGCATGACGATGGAAGCAATTTCGCCTTTGACCGACTTTAGTTTTGATTTCCAGGACCTGGATTTTAAAAGGGCAAAAAATTAGTAGATACAAGGCTACTGATATTGAATGTAGATGGGTTTGGGAGTGAATTTAAGTAACTCCTCAGGAGTATAAAGTCCGGCCGCGTTCTTTTTGCGATCATTTTTGTAGAACAGTTTAAAGCCGGTAAATTGTACAGGTTCCTGGTAAATGTAGCGCACCCACGTAGATTTTTTGAGGATCTTGCTCCCCCATCCGTCCATGTCAATAACGACCTGCACTTCGGGTATCTTTTTAATTTTCTCGTAACCGGTAATCATTCCTTGTGTAAATCGATGTATCACGAGTATTTTTGGGGGAAGATTATTTTTCCTAACAATATCTGCAAGATAATCAATCGTAAAATTGATATCCGTTTGATCAAAACTGCCGATCCTGGTGCCGGGTACGTCGCCATTTTTTAAAGAAAATTCCGGATCTATCCCGAGGTGCACATTGGGTAATTTTAGATATGCCGCCAGCACCGGAACTTCTGCGTTCACCGTACTATGAGCCACCTGGATATCCAAAAATACCTGCGCACTGATCTCTTTCGCCCATTTCATAATCGTGTCAATTTGCTTTGAAGGCATACGTAAACGATGTTTACCGTCAGCACCTGCAGAACCCTGGGCCGTGGTGGCAATATAATGAAGTGCAGGAATAACAGGTAAGGTAGTATCAGCAGCCTGCCATTTCGCAACTTCCCCCTGGAGTTTCTTCAACATTTCATTTTTGGGTAATTCTCCCAGAATGCCCATTCTTTTCGAATACAGGTTTCCGTAAAAAGCAACAATCCTGTTATAAGGTAATAAAGCGCCCGGCAGAGGATAAGGACCTTTTACGGGCCATTTTCCCTTACTGTCATGGTTGCTCAACTCCAACATGCGTTTATTGTAATCTGCCGTATCCAACGAGGTCGCCCTTTGTATCATCGTATCAGTCGTGCCTGCTGGAACGGCAACTGTTTCGGAAACCGTTTCTTTAGTTAAATCTGGCACCCGCTTCATTTCAGCATTGACTGAAATTTTTTCTTTTTCAGCAGACCGGAATTCGTTACATGCCTGGATAAAAAATAACAGGAACAAGGGCAATAAGAAAGAGCGGGGAGACGTAAATGTTTTTTTCATCAGTGTGAAAATTTCAGCGGTGGTGAGCGGCGAAGTTAATTTTTATTATTGATAGCCGGTTTACACTGGGTTTATCGAACTCAAAAAACTATACAATGTTATGTGCCCTGAACGTAAAACGGGATGAATAATTGCTGACAACGCCGCTAAAATACTAATCTTATAACGGTTTCCTTATTATTAAACTTAATAATGTCTCCTTTTTTTTTATCATAAAGAATTTTCGCCAATGCAGCCTTGGGAGATAACAGGAATCCTGTCTTTCCCTCAAAATCTATTTTACCGATACCGGCTGCAATAAAGAAAAAAAATTCGTCGCAAACAACCACGCAACCAGCAGTAACCCGGTCGAACAACTTGTTACAATCAATGGTACGCAATTGGGCAAGCTCCTTTTTGTTTTCTTCGGATTGCTTTGCATACATGTCCTTTTGAAGATGACTCATTGCCCTGGATGTTTCATATTTATCGCCGGCACTGCTCTTTTCTTCTTCATTCGCAGCATGCTGCGCTTCCTGCATAGCGGCGTCTGCATTACTGATGCGTTGCCCGATAATTGTAACGGCCTTTTGGTATAGGTTATTTTTGAAAGTGTTTTTTTGGCGGGAGGTCATTTTGGGAAACGGAGTGGTGATTAGGTTGGTAAATGAATTCGTGATTTTTGAAAAACAGCCCAACCAAAGAAGTTAAATTTTGATGGCTGACGCTCAATAACTAAATTAAGGTTTTTGCCATCTTTCCAATCAGGTTTCCATTGTAGTAGAGCTGCATGGTATAAATGCCTTTCTGAAACTTGTCCGAGTTCAAACTAAACGACAAGCGCTTATTTTCGCCCCTGGCATATTCAAATTTCACTTTGCAGGAATATATCTTTTTTCCTTCGCGGGTGTCGAACCTTCCGGTTTCCCACGCTGACGTTTGCAGCACCTTATTATCCGGCTGTAACAGCACTATCACAATTTCCGTGCTGTTGAATGCGGCGCTATTCTTTACATTAAAGCTTCCAACAAATTTATCTGCCTGTAATGCCTGGTAAGTCTCCTGCTCTTTATCTCCTTCCACCGTCATTGCCAGGAGGCGCATATCTGAGGCCGAAAAGCTGGTAGTGGGATTAGAGGTAGGTTCCTTGTTTTCAAAAACCACGGATTTGGCGGAGGGCTGCTGTTGCAGTACTTGCCGCTGTGCATTCGTGAGTTGTTGTAAAACTGCATATAGCCTCTTATTCTCATTTTCGACATCTGTATTTTTGCTCCTCAGCTGGTCAACTTTTTTTTGAAGTTCACCAATCTTTTGTTTGGCAAGATCTAGATCTTCTTTTTTTGCAGGATTTTTCAGAATGATGGCGATCTCGTTCCGGAGTTTATAAAATTCACTTAGTTTGATATCAAGATCAGTCTTGAGTGAATCTGCATGCATCCAAGTAGAATCAAGGGTTCCAATATTTTCGATGGTGGATGCGTAGATCTTTTTGAGAGAGTCACGGGTAGCATTAGTGGCAGTGGTGGAATCTTTAACAATGAAAACTGTTCCCTGTTTGTCTTTGGCGAAATTGTTGAAATTGTATCCCCAGGTCCACAAAAGGGCACAGGATACGAGTATCAATAATACAGATACTACCAGTAAAAGGATTGATTTAGAGTCTTTCATTAATATGGTAATAAAATAACAAAGCTTCTTCCGTAAACTATTTGGAAACGCTTTGATTCACATAAGCGCTTATCCAGCCCACCTGGCCGTTCTTTACCAGGAAAAATTGCTTCTTTTCATAAATTCCCTCAAACTGGCGCATTATTTTCAAAAGCAATGCGGTGCCGGCCATTAATGATCGCTGGTCGAATACCCTGTTAACTTTTTTGGCCTCAGCAGCAATAGCTACTCTATCTAACGAAGGATCAGCAATTGTTTTAACGATGGCTGTTTCAGAAAGCGCCTGATAATTATTGTATAACTTTTCGCTGAATTTCAACACCTCTTCATAGGTAACCAAAACGACAGGGTTATCAATCATTTCAGGCAACATCAGGGTCGCTACCGACCAGGCAATACCACCGCTGAAGGCAATGTTGTCACTCATGTTATAAGCACCACTGAGGTTAACTTCGTACACGATCTGGTCATTGGTTTCACCTGCAAGTACCCTGTACAACTGCTTATTGAAATTGCTGATGCTTTTGTCGTCAGTCGCCCTTGATTCTGTTGCATTGGCAACGCTTTTTGTTCCCCATGACAACTGGAATAATTTGATATTTTTTGAATTCCCGTTGGGGAAATAGCCGCCCTTTGTGTTACCACTGCCGATATCAATCAGGAAAGTAGTGTATCTTCTTGATTCGGGAACGATACCCAGGTGCGACAACCTTGCTTCTTCAGCCACATCAACAACTGCTAACTTCCGGTTTGGATCTTTGATTCTTAATTTGAAAGAATCTGCGAGGTTTGTTACCCAGTTCATTTTGTCGCCCTTTTCAGCCATTGTTTTTACGCCACTGCTTACCACGGTAAAAATCCTGTCTGGCTGAATACTATAAACTTGTGAGGCTACGGTATATAATTGAAAAAGTCCGTCTAACGTTGCCTGAAAGGTCGGTTGAGTAAAAGAAATAAAATCTGTATTAACAGAAGTATCTTTCAAAATATTGAAATTGCCATTCTTAGACAGGTTTTTTCCTATTTCTACCAGGCTCATCTTTACGCCTTTAGAACCCACTTCTATGCCGGCATACACAGTTGAATTACTATACTTAAGCTTAAGTACATTGTTTTGAGCCACTAAAAAAAAGGTGAGTAAAAACAATGCGAACCCGGTTAATAAAGTCCGCTTAAATTGAACAGGTGTTATCATATTAGTTTTTTGGTGCTTTAAAATTAATGAAATTAGCGTGCTTTCTCCGTATTAAGTAAACCATTGTGGGGAAAATGTGATTAAACCACATAACTTTTTAAACTATGAATTGTAATTAAGAAATCGCATTCACAAGTTCTTAAAAGCCGTACGCAAAAGCACAGTTTAACCTTATGAAATAGTTACTTTTTATCCGATTCTGCAGTAATAAAATTGAATCGCATAATGGATGCTGCGGTGATAAAAAAGAAGTTTGCTTGCTGTTGACTCTTTCAATAAATAACATCAAACCTGTACCCAATATTTACTACTTAATAAATGCCGTTGTTAACGATTAATTTCCCCGATTTGAATCTTTGATGACCTGAACTTTTAGCTGATTAATGAAGATACCGATGCGCCTGGCGATGGCAACTTTTAAGGCTGCAGGAACCGGGCGTATTTTATCCGGAAGCCTTTCTAAAGCTTTGTTACAACAATACTACTTTCTCCATTACATCGCCGCCCTTGATATCATCTATAAGATCAAGACCATCGATCACTTTGCCGAAACAGGTATGAACGCCATCCAGGTGTTGCGTTCCCTGGCGGTTGTGGCAGATAAAAAACTGAGATCCGGCAGTATTTGGTCCGCGATGTGCCATGGATAGTACACCTCTGTCGTGAAACTGTTTGGGCGCTTTGGTTTCACATTCGATGGTATAACCCGGACCGCCGGCACCGGTTCCTGCTGGGCAACCACCCTGGATCATAAAATTAGGAATCACGCGGTGGAAAGTCAACCCATCATAAAAACGCTGTGAAATTAATTTTTTAAAATTTGCTACTGCAACAGGCGTCGCATCATCATATAATTCAAATGTAAGTACGCCTTTGCTGGTATGTATTTGTCCTTTGGTAAGTGTCGTTTCGCTCATGTTTTGTTTTTGACGTTTAAATAAAATGCGAATGTAAAGGAAATGACTGAAAGGTTAAGAAAGTTCATTGTTGAAAGGCTGAACTAAATCGCGTCCGCCCGCAAATTAAAACCGGGAATGACTTTAACAAAGAAATAAATTTTAGGCAGTAAGCCAGCGACTTTTTATATTTATGAAACAGATCATTTTACATTAACCTCAACAGTATGGGTAAGGGACGTTTGGAAGCTTTCAGCGATGGAGTGCTTGCCATCATCATTACAATCATGGTGCTGGAGATCAAAGTACCGCACGGGGTTGCTCTTTTAGTACTTAAACCCTTGCTACCTGTTTTGTTAAGCTACATCTTGAGCTTTGTTTACATTGGCATTTACTGGAACAATCACCATCACATGATGCATACCGCAAACCAGGTAAACGGAGCTATTTTATGGGCAAATATGCACCTGCTTTTCTGGTTATCCCTGATTCCTTTTTCAAGCGGCTGGATGGGTGAAAATCATTTTGCAAAATGGCCGGTAATTTTATATGGTGTTAACCTGATTATGTGTGCCATTGCTTACTCCATCCTTTCCGATTCACTCGTTAAACTTCATGGTACAGATTCTACCCTTGCCAAAGTAATCGGCAAAGGCACCAAAGGAAAGGTTTCTATTGCGCTTTACTTTGCAGGGATAGTGTCTACATTTTTTCACCCGATGCTTGGAATGGCTATGTATACCGTTGTTGCCGGCATTTGGTTTATTCCTGACAAAAGAATTGAAGTGAAAGTGAAGGATTAAGAATTTAGCGTCATAAGGCGAAAATTCAATCTTTCATCACAGATAATCTGGCACTTTCTAAATTTCCGCTAATAAACATTCTTTACTTCACATAAAATTTGATGCCGTTGATATACTGTAACGGCTGGCCGCTTTTTCTTGCGCCACGATATTCGGGCCGGTCGAAGGATGAATAGTACGTGTAAGAAAAGTTTCCGATACTTTTTACTTTGCCACCATATATTTTGTCATCATAAGAAGCATAATAGCTAATGTTGGTTGGACCGGCTGTTTTTAATTTACCGCGAAATCCTTGATTGTCGAAGGAAGAAAAATAAGAAAAAGTTGTGCTGCCTATATTTTTAAGTTTTCCCGTAAAAGCTTTGTCTTCAAATGCAAGGTAGTATCCAACCAGGCTTGCTCCGATACTTTTTATTTTTCCTTTTAAGCTTTCTTCATCGTAGGAGGCAAAGTAGGTAATTTGTGTTTTGCCAATATATTTTACCTTGCCGCGAAACGCTTCATTGTCATTCGCCGAATAATATTCAATTCTGCCATTGTACGGATCAAGCCGGTCGGTGTAATCGCCATATCCTTCCGTGCGAATATTATAGGGCTCCAAACCAAATTTACTCATGGTGCCGTCGTCCGTTAAGTTGATGATTACGTTGTCGTCTACAGCAATCGAAATCATCTCCAGGCTGCCGCTGGTACCAAGGGTAATTTTTGCGATCTGTTGCGAAAACCCGGAAGTCGATAAACTAATTGCAATTGCTAATAGGAATTTTTTCATGGCGTTTTGAAGTTAAGACATTTGTAACTTAAAGTTATACAGAAAAGATGGAAATGAAAAGTTGTATTTAAAAAGGACAACAAGATCTCGCCGGCTCAATTCCCTTCCATTCGTTTCCTTAGCTTCTTCTTCAGCGTAAAATTGTTTGCAGGATTATTGCAATAATCCAACACCATTTTAACGGCATTGGTCTCTATTACCGGTCCATTTCCAGCAAGCGCCTTATTTTCCAGGCAAAATTTTACCATGGCCGGAATGAAGAGCATCATGAGTTCTTTTTCTTCTACCATTTCCAAAATCAGGCCGTATAAGGCAAAATTATAATCCCTATCTCCTGCCGTCCATTTCACCAAAAACTGGAAGGCCCTATCCCGGCTTACATCATTTTTCAAGTAGGCATTGGATAGCAAGTAGTTTGATGCCGATAAAGCCAATACTTCGGCTCCTTTATAGTCAGCCGGTTTTTCAAGTTTTATCTCTTCATATGGAAATACGGATTGCGAAACAATGAGTTGTTGGAAAACAGGAAAAATAGTATGGTAAATAACTTGTTCATATTTGAAAGGGACTTAATGCCGTACAAAAGTAAAAGAAATAATAAAAAAAATCAGTTACAGTAAACGGTTTGCTTACCGCAACCAGTTTTTTTATTCGTCATAAAGTCCTTTGCAACGGCCCACATAAAAGGAAATGTAAGCATTCTCAAGTGACTGGGATTTGTCCAGGCTTTTTATGCTTTGCCCGGTATTTAAAATGATACTGCCAAATTTATCCGGGATTTTCTCATAATATGTCAGAAAAAAAGTGTCCTTATTCTGTCTGTAAATTCCTGTAAACCACTCGTCATTGTCCGCCTCTGTCTTCCACTTAATTTCAAAATTATTATTGGCTCTGAACCGGATAAAGGCTTTGCTGTTCCCGCCTTCGTAACATCCTCTCAGGATCACTTTACTTTCAAGTTTTTCCGAATCAAGTTTAAATGGAATTATAGCGTAGATAACAGTGCCCGCCAAAATTATAGCCGGTAAGTAAAATACAAATTTCAATTTAATCCTGCCTTTTGATTTTTTTCTCCTGCTGATTATTTTGAACACCTGTATTACAAGCATTATTAGCAAAATGCTAAGCAGGATTCCGATAATAATGTCAATTCGTATTCCCTGCAAAAATTTATCAAGATGGAATTGAAAGATACTTAACAGCAGGTAGATTATACTGAAACTGACTGCAAGCAACAATTCTTTTCGAAGTTTAGGGTGCTTCATAATAGTAGGGTCGTCGGAAAGACGTGCTGTAAGCTGTTTAAATTAATGGCAACTAACCGTGAATGTAATAGTAATAAATGATTTCGCGGCTAAATGCAGGAATTATTAAAAAAATACAAACGGGTAAACGCACCTGAAGCCTTTTTATTTTACCAGTACCAGGTAATTCCATGCTGACAGTTGTATTTCATCATACCCTTGAAATTCGCATTCTTTTTGGGTAAACAGTTCTTTGTATTTACTCAAATTATATTTTGAATTTAGTTTTACCCGTACAGATTTATCACTAAAGTTGATATCAGCCATAAACTTATCTCCGTTTTTCTCTCTGGAAAAGGAGATTACCTGGTTCGGCTTGTCATTAAAAATTCTTTTCATTTCACCACCATATGCGCCATTCCACAATGCCTGGTTAGCATGTTTCAATGCAAAAAGCTTTTTGTAAATATTAAAGAATGGATGTGGCTGCCAGGCAATGGTATCTTTTTCAAAAAATGCGAGTGACCTGTTCAAGCCGGCTTCCTGCCCGCTATAGACCAAAGGCATGACATTAACAACGGCAATCAGCACCATGGCCGCTGGTAATCCTTCACCAAAATTTAAATATTGGTTTCCTTCCCAGGAATTTTTATCATGGTTATATGTAAACGTCATTCTGTAAGCATCTTTAGTGAAAGTACTAACGTCGTGTGCCATGTATTCAACTAATCCGGCAATATTTTTATTGCCAACAGTTGCGTCATGTATTTTATCCCAAAGGCTCCAGGAATAAGTCATGTCAAAGGCTCTTTTGTGAAGGTCCCGCGCCTCCCATTCAGCCAGCATGAATACTGGTTTTATCTTATCTGGTTCTTCCCGCACATTATCCCAGAAATCCAGGGGTGTAAATCCAGCTACATCACAGCGGTAACCGTCGATATCGGTTTCTTTCACCCAATATTTTAAAACATCGGTCATATATTTTCGGATGCCGGGCTGATCATAATCAAAATCAATAATGTCTTCCCAGTTATACCAGGGCGTAGGTTGAAAATTACCTTCCGGTGTTTTTGTGTACCATTCGGGATGTTCTGTAACCAAGGCATTGTCCTATGAAGAATGATTTGCAACCCAGTCAACTATGACATGCATGTCCAACGAATGGATTTTTTTCACCAGGTTTTTCAGGTCTTCCTTTGTGCCAAGTTCGTTGTTAATGCTGTAATAATCCTTTACAGAGTAATAGCTGCCAAGTTTTCCTTTTCTGTTCTTTTCACCAATTGTATTGATGGGCATTAACCAAATTATATCAATACCCATTTCTTTCAGCCCCGGCAGGTATGATTCAAATGCTTTTAAGCTACCTTCGTTTGTGTATTGCCGTAAGTTAACTTCATATATCGTAGCGTTTTTACTCCAGGCCGCATGTTTTAGTTAAACATAATTTTTTGGTTGGTATGCTGCTGCATAAGAAGATGCTTTTATCTTGTGTTGTGCATACAGTGTTATTGCTGAAAAAAAAGCGAAAATAAAAGCAGGTCCGTACAAAAAATATTTAGGGTTCATAAAAATATCTTTGATAATAAATGCGGCCTCAATAAAATACGACGTTAAAAGCTGGCAATGAAGGCATAAATTTATTACAGTTAAGTATGCATAATATTGCAGGTATGTCTTTCACAAACAACAGGATGCGTTATCATCAATTAATTTTATTTATCTTTTGGGAAAGCAAAAACAGGCTATCTGGCCGGGTTCATTTTGCTGTTAAA
>JACMPR010000272.1 GCA_014377385.1 Ferruginibacter sp.
CACTCCTATTGCTAATTATCCAGGCTTATTCAAATGGAATCCGGTTACAAATATTTTAGAAAGGAAAGGCGCATTTAATGGCTCGTTCAATGGCACACCTGTTTACTCCGGAGGCAAATTTTACTTTTTATCCGAGTCGAGCTATTTAGACCTCTACGAATATGACCCTATACTGGATACTACCATCATTGTGTATTCTGAACCAGTACCGTTATTTCAATTAGGTGGAAACTGGAACTATACCAATTGTACCCGACCTCCTTCTTATCAGCAATTGCTGGAGGTAATCCCCAATGAACTTCCATTGCTGTCAAATACCCCGGCGGCGCAAACACTTTGTGCTAATCTTACCAATGATGCAACTTTCACCATCAGTGATGCAGACCAGGATACGATGCAGTTTCAAATTACCAGCAGCAATATCGCACTGATCCCGGTTGCAAATATTTCTATTACAAATATCGATAGCAATTATACCTTGCATTATTCCCCGCTCGCCAGTCAATCAGGTACTACCAACATTACCATTACCGCCAATGACGGATATGGCGGCACGGTTAATTTTTCTTTTGCTATTGCCATCAATCCGTTACCAACGGTAATCAGTAACAGCACACCCGCATCAACACCAATCTGCGAAGGAAAAACGATTATATTGAATGGAAGCGGTGCTGCTACCTATTCCTGGAGCAACGGTATCCTGAACAATACTGCATTTGTTCCACCTGTTGGCTCAACAACATATACCGTTACCGGAACTGATGCAAATGGTTGCAGCGATACGAGTGCGCAAACCGTTGTAGTAAATCCAAATATTTCTGCAACAATATCAATAAGTTCAAATGTAAGCCAGGGAAGCAATGGAGACCCGGTTACTTATACAGCTTCAATAAACTTGGTAAACCCTTATGTTATTAACTGGTACAGGAATAATGTTTTTGAAACCAGTACCACCACTAATATTTGGAATACGGGCATTCTTCCGGGAAATAATACTGTAAAAGCAATTATTACTGCAACAGGACAATGCCTGTATCCGGATAGTGTTCAAAGCAATATACTTGATATCAAAGGCATCGATGGGTTAGCAATATACCCAAATCCAACTACCGGGGAAGTGACCATTACAGGGTTAAAGGCGAACGATGATGTTGGTGTGTATAATAGTATAGGCCAAAGAATAATCACAACAACCGGCAATAATATCTTAAGCGATCAAAACAGGTTGCATTTAACAAATTTTGCAAGCGGAACGTATTTGCTTTCTATAAACAGGAATGGAGAAATATTTGTGAGGAAGATCGTTAAGTTACCTTAATGATTTTTCTTCTTTTTCGGAGTGGGTTTGGAAGCCGGATAAACCGTTTTATTATTCGGAATATTACTATCGTCTAACAATAGCTGCACACATTCATTTAATATCTGGTATTTGCTGGCTAAGAACAGCTGCATTTTATCAGCCGGTAAAACAAGGTCTGTTTGCCCATTGATGGAAAGCCTGTTGTCAAAACCAGGGTTGTACCGGTTGAAACTGTCTATGCCCATATCAATATATTTTGCAATGATAGCTCCATTGTATTTGCCCGAGATTGTTTGTGTTGCTGAGTTGGCAGCTTCCGCTGCAGTTATTATTTTTTCAGTATCATAGAGTCGACGGCCTCCCAGTGGGGTAAAAAGCGCATTGTTGTTTAATCTGGTAGCACCCACATTTGTCTCCATAATGTAGTGCGTTGCAATAAATTTTTTCACATGATTGCGGCTCTCTTCGGGCAGGTAATATTGCAGCGCCCAGAAATCCCTGCTACCACTTTTTTTCATCGCGGTAAATACACGACCGGGCCCGCCATTGTACGCCGCAATTACCAGCAACCAGTCATGCATTTGTTTGTATAATTGCAGCAGGTATCTTGCGGCCGCGTGTGTACTTTTAAAATAATCCCGGCGCTCATCAAAGTTGTTGTTTACAACCAGGCCCAATTCCCTGGCCGTATAAGGCATAAACTGCCAGGGGCCGCCGGCACCTACCCAGCTCGTAGCGCCTGTGCTTAAATTGCTTTCTATAACAGCCAGGTATTTTAATTCTTTAGGTAGACCATATTGCGTAAAAATGTTATCGATCAGGTTGAAATAAGGCATGCCCCAGCTTTTCATTTTAATAAGATTATTGGTATGATTTCTCAAATAATCCTGCATATACAATTCTGCATGCGGATTTACCTGTGAAGAATAAGGAAGGGCAGGATTGTATCCAAACTTGTTAAAAAGATTTTTGAATCCGTACCGCGTGAGCTGGCTGATGTATTGAACCTTGTCTTTTTCGGGGGCTTTTTTTGTTTCAATGACGGCTTCCAGTACTGCTTCTTCCTTTACAATATTTTCAATCAGTGTATCCTGGTAACTTTTTTTAACCAGGTAACTGTTTCGCATATCCGCCCGGGCATATACCATTGGTATAAAAAGTATGGTTAGCAATATATAAAACGCTGCTCTCATGGAATGTAAGTGTTGTTAACTGTTTCCTTTTGCTGCATGAGTGCTTTCGAAATTTGTAGTAAGGTTAATTCATCTGCTTTGTTGGTCATTAACTGCAGGCCGAAAGGAAGTCCGTTGCTGTGCTTGTACAATGGAAGGGAAATGGCCGGTATCCCGGTAAGATTTGCGAATACAGTGAATATATCTGCCAGGTACATCGAAATAGGATCTTTGTCTTTCTCACCAATATTAAATGCTGTTCCGGGACTGGTTGGCATCATCACCGCATCATATTTTCCAAAAATTAATTCCACCTGGCTGATGAGCATTTTTCTTACCTGTTGGGCTTTGTTGAAATAGGCATCATAAAAGCCCGTGCTTAGTACAAAGGTTCCGAGCATGATTCTTTTTTTCACTTCCTTTCCAAATCCTTCACTCCTGTTTTTTAAATAGAAATCTGTCAGATCCTTTACCGGCCCTTGAGAGCGGTATCCATACCTTACGCCATCATAACGGGAAAGGTTACTGCTTGCTTCTGCCGTAGTAAGTACGTAATAAGTTGGTACAATGTAATCCAGCAATTCAAATTCCAGTTCTTCTACCGTATGCCCTTCTTCCCTCAGTTTACCGACCTGCCCGAATATAGCAGCAGCGATTTCTTTGTCAAGAGATGGATGTTCCATCGCCTGTCTGAAGTAAGCAATGGCATATTTTTTTTCGGGCAGTGTAGGTAAATCTGTAAAAGAATGTGCAGGTGGCTTTGTATTCATGGTGCTGTCCTTTTCGTCCGGTTTACTCATAATATCGAGCAAAAGGGCTACATCCGCCAGGGTTTTTCCAAAAATTCCAATTTGGTCAAACGAAGAGGCATAAGCGATCAACCCAAACCGTGAGATTCTCCCGTAA
>JACMPR010000273.1 GCA_014377385.1 Ferruginibacter sp.
TCAAAAGGTGGTTCTTATTTGTGCAGCGAGCAATACTGCAGCAATTTTAAACCCAGCGGTAGGCAGGGTTCGGCGTACGATTCAGAACTGAGCCATACCGGCTTTCGCTGTGTAATGAGCAACTCGGTAACACATTTATAAAAGCAATAGTTTTTTGTACCAAATCTTAAATAAAAAATGAAACATCAGCTCTTTAAATGGAGTATCTGTGTTATGGCGCTTTTTAGTGCCGGTAATAACGGTAATGCCCAAACTAAAAAAGCAAAAAAAACAGACAAGCCTCCTGCTACGGTAGTAAAAGGAACATCGGGCAGGCCTAACATCGTTATCATCTGGGGCGATGCTGTAAGCATGTGGAACCTGATCTGTTACCACCGTTGTATGATGGGCGGCTCTACACCAAACATCGATAGGATTGCAAAAGACGGTATCATGTTTATGGATCACTATGCACAATCTTCTTGTACTGCGGGCAGGCCTTCGTTTATTACAGGGCAATATCCTATGCGTGCAGGTTTAAGCATAGTAGGCCTTCCCGGAGCACCGCAGGGTTTACAAAAAAAAGATCCGGCAATTGCAGAAATGTTGAAACCATCGGGTTATGTTACCGGGCAATTTGGAAAAAATCACCTGGGCAATTTGGATAAATATTTATCAACGGCTAATTGCTTTGATGAATTTTACGGAATTCTTTACCACCTTAATGCCGGTGAATATCCGGAACAATACGATTACCCAAAAGACGCTGCTACCATAAAGAAATTTGGATTCGATAAAGCACGTGGTATCATCCACTACTGGGCCAATGCAGATGGTACACAAAAAATTGAAGATCTTGGGCCATTTGGACAGGAAGCGCAACGACACCTTGATCAGGACCTGCTGAGAGAATCAAAACGTTTTATAAAAGATGCAGCTGCTGCCGGCAAACCATTCTTTGTATGGCACAATACAACAAGAATGCGTTACAGAACTAACCTATCTACTACTTATGCCGGTAAAAGGGGTTACGGATTATATGCAGATGGCATGATGGAACTGGATGACAGAGTTGGACGAATACTAAAACAACTGGATACATCCGGTGTAGCTGATAACACAATCGTAATGTTTGCTACAAATAATGGCGCGGCTTCTAACAGCTGGCCTGATGGTGGTAACCAACCTTTTCATGATGAAAAAGGAGCTGGCGGCTGGGAAGGTGGTTTTCGTATTCCTGTTGTTGTAAAGTATCCGGGAAAAATTCCTGCAGGTTCTGTAACCGGTGAATTTATGATTATGGAAGACTGGTTGCCTACGCTGCTGGCATGGGCAGGCCAGCCAAACGTAAAACAAGGATTACTTACAGGAAAAACCGCAGGTAAAATGACTTACAAAGTTCACCTGGATGGTTACGACAAAAGTGATATGATCTTCAACGATGGTAAATCAAAGCGCAAAGATTTTTATTACTTCACTGAAACTACTTTCCATGGTTTCCGATATGGCGACTGGAAATTTCTGTATGAAAAACAAGACAAGTGGCTTATTGCTACACAGGACGAATTGACATCTGTTATATAATTAACCTGAAACTTGATCCGTTTAAAAAAATTCTTGACGGCGGTGGAGGAGGGATAAGATGAGTGGGAAGAAAATCATGCATGGTTATTTGGGCCGGCATTAATGCAGGTGTCAGAATATGTGCAGTCTTTCAAAAATTTTCCCCCAAGGCAGCCAAGTTTTTCACCTAAAGTGGATGATATAATAAGCACTATTGGTAAAAGCCCTGGTATTAAAAATGACTAATCAACAACTATATAAAATTTCTCCTGTGCTTGTTACTGCACAGGAGAAATTTAAAAATAATTTCAACAGCACATTCCCATATACATTTTTAAACCCGACTTTTTCAGGAAGAGCAATGTTTATCATTATTACAAAGTTTCGAAAATTTCGCAAGCCTTAACAGGCATCTATTTAGCATTAATAAGAGTAGTATAAAATTATGACCAGAAAATTTTTATTGATTATCCTCTTAACCGTCATGGCTTTCATGACATCAAAGGCGCAAAATTTACTAGAATCGCTGAATGATACCGCAATCATTAGCGCTAGCGAAGCTCCTACAAATGCGGCGCCGATCATGGATAGCAAATGGAACCGTATCAGAACGAAATATTTTACTTTAAATATTGGCGTTGCCATGTTCCTGGATTATAATACGGTGAGCCA
>JACMPR010000274.1 GCA_014377385.1 Ferruginibacter sp.
AATCGCCGGATAGTTGCAGGAAATTATCTACATTTCCAGGAAATGCTTTTACGGTATCAGTGCTAAAACACCCCTTTTGCAAAACCACCTGCCCTGTCGTTACTTAATTTTATAGAATGACCACTGCCGTTATGACTATTTTTTGGAAATCCGCCGTATTCGTCCATACCATTTCCCGAAAATGACGACAACATAGTAGGCCAACCGGCGACCGGACCGGGCTGAGATTGCAGTGACATAAGGCTGGTACCATTAACTTCTGCCACGTTCCCGGTGTAGCAAACTAAGCCATAAGAGGTGCCACTTTCAAAATCGATGTTTACCTGGCATTGAGAAAATGCGATAGGTAAAAAAAAGTGGGAATACAATTGAGCCGACCCTTGAATACCCCTGTAAAGTTTTGATTTAACTTTCGTGTCTGTATAAAGAAAACTGTAATTAAAGCCTTTAAGGATTTCACCGATACGCCCTCATAGTTTAACTTTGCGTTGAGCGGGGGTTTACATAGGAACTCCTGTTGTATATGCCCTTATTTAAAAAATTAACGTGAACTCAATCAAATTATACATGATCCTGGTGGGATGCCGGCCAAAGGGCAGGCATATTGAACAACATGATATTTGTTTCTGTATTGGAGAATCATTGAAAGCTGTCGTTCCGGATATTCAACAATCATGGCCCGGTTCCGGAAAGATGCACATTGATGCCTGGCGTGAAGTAACGGAAGTTGATGGCTATGGGATCAATGTCTTGCCGAGGGAAGGTGATGAAATGGTAAGACCAGCAGAACAATTATATTTTTTAAACCTTGGCGGATATAAGCCAGGCGAATTTGAAGAATATCATTATAAAATGCTTAAAGTTTCCATAGGAAAAAACGAAGCTGTTAAACTTGCGAAACAAACGGCCTTTTATAAACATACAGGGTTTAAAGGCGCCGAATCACATATTGATGACAAATACGGGGTTGATGTAGATGATATTTATGAAATAACAGATATACTGCCGGCGCACAGCCTCGCAAAATATAAGGTAGTGGTAATGCCTTTTGCCGCTACTTTGAAGGATGAATGGCATTTAGGATACTGTATGCTTAGTAAATTGTAACATAAAAATAAATTTCGACTACTCGCCACCGTCTTTTTCATAATGAAAAAGCCTGCCTCGTGCATCGAAACCTTCTATTACGATACTCAATCTTTTGGAAAAATCATTGTTGTAAAAACTAAAGTTTATTTTGTTTGAGGTGGCTCCTGTCTTCAATCCCGTATTCCAATAAAGTGTTGGTCTGTTATCGGATACTACACTTGCGGGAGAAGTTATTTTATAGTCGGGATGATAAAACTCCTGGGTGACTGAATATCCATTCCTGGTCAAAAATTTTTCTCTGATCTTTTTTGGTTGATCTTCCTCATTTTTTTTAAGATAGACCGCAACAGCACCGCCAGGAGCCTGGCTGCCAACGCCGATAAACCCAGCTTCATAAAATTTTATCATAGCAACCATATCCATATTAATACTGGTAGAATTTGCAACAGTAGAAATATTTTCATCTACAAAAAGTTCCACTTTCCAATTACGTTGGGTGGACAGGCTGAAGTTTTTTTTATTCACCAATATTCCTTCATCCCGATAAATGTCGACAGTCCGTATATTCATCAGAATATATTCAATCACGCTTTGTGTTTTACCATAATAAGGATTGGAAATATTATCCAATACTATTTTTCCGGAGCTTCTGAAGATACTGCTGGCATATTTGTCATTCAGTATATCCAGAGGTCGCTTAAATGTTGTTTGTAAAAATACAGGCGCAAGCTTCTTAAATTTTGATTCAAAAGAACTCACTGCTGAAAGCGTAACCGGTGCAGAAGAAATAAACGATTCTCTTTCTTCTGCTGTCTTTTGATCGTACCCATTCTCCTTGTTTCTGAAAAGATCTACGGTTGTATCATAGTTTAGCCGCAAATCGACCTTCACTACTCGCCCGGAAACAGCCGTGTAGCTATAGTATATTCTGGCTTCACCAAAAAACAAAAGAGAATCAAGTTTAAAATTCCCGTTTTTTTCAACGGTAGTTGTAAACGAAAGTATGGAAGAGTCTTCGGCGATGAGTTGTAAGGCTAAATTACCACCTGATACTGGCTGCCGATTATTAGTTTCAAGCACACTTCCGGCTATTGTTAACAAATAGTGATCGGCTTCTTTACCTTTGGCAACCGCCGATATTGTTTCTTCCCTGGCATTGTAACGCGTCCATCCGTGAGTAAGCATCAGGTTATCCAATGCCAGTTTTGTTGAAGGATCGTCCTTCTCAAAATAAAAAGAGGGATTATAGATATAGCCCTTCAGGTCAGCTGTAAGCAATAATCCTGAATAAATATTATCCTTATCCGAAAATTGCTGTAACGCATGATCGGTAACAGAAATTGAAAAACTACGCTGAGCTGTGTCAGGAAAATTAAACTCAAAAGTATTTGCGCCTCTTTTGCTACTATCCCTTTTAACAACTACCAGTTCTGCCGGCGAAATGTATTCCCGGTTATTTACAAATGACAATCTTTCTGCTAACGGTACTCCATACTTGCTTAAGACGATAAAGTGAATTATGCCGGAAGGTATTTTAACGGTTTGAAGCAATTCCGAGACAGATTGTTCGTATCCGAATGATACCAGGTTTTCAAAAACTGTATCATTGTTCATCCTTACTATCAGGCGCACAGTGTCAAAAAGGTCTTTATCTTTTTTACTCCGGGTGATCTCGAATATTTTACCGGAATCTGCATCCGTTATCTTCAGATAAATTCCGGAGGCTTGTACGTCCGGTAAAGGAAATTTATAAACTTTCCCTTCTAAATCAAGCTCTGCAAAAAAAATATCATTGATATGTGGCGTAAAAGAAAGCCTTCCGATTCCATCGTGGAAAGTTTTAAACGACGTAATGACAGCACCACTTTCTGATTTAATTACGCCGGTAACGCCAACCGGCATCCCGGTTTCATCCGTTGCTTTAAAAGCCAACTGGCTTTTAATCCTGTCCGTCAACCGGCCACTTTCCGGAAAAAACTGAAGGGAGATATTTTTCCTTAAAGGCAATGCGGATTTTTTTTCGGAAGGATTGAATATAAATAAATTTTTACTGTAAGCGGACCCGATATCATTGGCCGCAATTGATTTTGTAACAGCCCTGATTTTATAGTAGCCCTGGGGAATTACTTCATTAAGGGTGAGGCTACCAGTTACCGTTGCCCCTGTCACGGGATATCTTTTTTTCTCTATCACATTACCACTTTCATCCTCCAGTTGAAGGAAAAATTCGCTGCTAAGCAGAGACGGAAAGCCGGAATGAAATAAATAGATTTTATACCAGATCGTTTCACCTGCTGAATAATAGGGCCGGTCAAAATGAATATAAATTTTTTCAGCGGTTTCGGTCCGGTGCACCAGTTCGGTATACTGTGCATAGATATTCGCTATTAAACTTAATAAAAACAAGATCAACAAAAACAGCCTTTTAATGCTCAATTTAAACATGTTAAATTATTCTAAGTAAATTTAATGTTGTTGTGGCAGTTTTTATGCCGGCTATTATTAAATAGCAGGATAAATTAAATCAATTTATAAATATGTTGGTATTAGCTACCAGGTTAGGTATTTTAAAGAAATACAACCAAACGACACAGCAATAAAACAACGGATTATGAAACTTCAGTTATGGACGGTAGGCAAGGCA
>JACMPR010000275.1 GCA_014377385.1 Ferruginibacter sp.
CATAATTGTCTACATTCATATCTTAGTGGCTTACTAAAGCATCAAGCTATGAAAGCCTTCACATTTTTTATTGTCCTGTCTGTACTATTTTCTTCCACTTCATTCGCAAACGACGAAAAAAATACCGTTACCGCTAATTTAAAAACGGTTACAATTTACCGAACCGGTGCAGAAATGATCCATACCGCCAAAGCAATGCTTTTAAAAGGCAATAATGAACTGGTGGTCGAAGGAATAAGTAACTACGTTGATATCAACAGTATCCAGGTAAATTGTCCCTCGTTGGTTACGATCCTCGGACTCGAATTCAGCAACAATTACCTTCTACCGGAAATTGTAAGCCCGGTATTGAAAAAGATCAGGGATTCTGCTGAAAAACTAAACAACGAAATTGAAAAAATAAATATCTCCCTCACCACGACCAGCGACCTTATTGCTGTATTAAAATCAAACAGGGAAATAAAAGGTTCACAGACTGGCTTAAGCGTGGCAGAATTAATGAAGCTGATGGATTATTATAAAACCAAATCCAATGAACTACAAAACGAATTATCCCTTTTAAATAATAAGAAAAACAAGCTGCAGACCCAGGTGCAAAAACTCAACAACCAGGCAGCTGAAGAAGAAAAGAAAAATATTAAAAGTGGGGGAAGGATCATCTTACAACTATCTGCTGCGTTGCCGGGTGAACAGGAATTTACAATTTCTTATATCACCCAAAATGCCTACTGGACGCCCTATTACGATATAAAAGCGGAAGGCGTTAACCGCCCCCTCACCATTATTTATAAAGCAAAAATTGCGCAAACAACCGGAATAGACTGGAGGAAGGTGAAGCTTTCATTATCTACCTCTACTCCTTCACAATACGGAGCAGCCCCACTATTAAAAAGTTGGTTCCTTAGTTACATCAATCCGGTCAGGCAGATGGAAAAGGATCTGAGCATGTCTAATAGTATTCCATCAGGGTTGACTGGAAAAGTATCAGGATTGATTACAGAATCATCTTCCCCGATCGCATTGAGAGGCATTCGTACAATTACCGGAGATAACAAACCATTGTACGTAGTTAACGGCGCAGTCATGGAATTTTCAGATTTTGGCAAATTAAATCCAAACTCAATACAAAATGTTGAAGTAATGAAAAATGAACAGGCTACCAGTTTATATGGGCCGAGAGGAGTGAACGGAGCTATGATAGTTACTTTGAAAGATGGACTGGAAGATTATATTTCTATAACTGACAACGCCCTGGATGTAACTTACGACATTGACCTGCCCTACGATGTACCTACAAATGGCAAGCAGCAGGTTGCTACATTAAAAGAAGCGTCTATCCCTGCGATTTATAAATATTACGCGGTGCCTAAACTCGATAAGGATGCGTACTTGCTGGCAGAAGTAACAGACTGGGAAAAGCTTAATTTACTTCCCGGGGAAGCCAATATTATTTTTGAAGGCACCTATGTGGGCAAATCATTTCTCGACCCGGCCAGTACCAATGATACTCTTAATCTTACGCTGGGAAAAGATAAAAGGGTAATTATTAAAAGGGAAAAACTTACCGATTACAGTAGTTCAAAACTAATTGGAACCAACAAGGTTCAAACTATAACGTATGAATTAACTGTAAAGAATAACAAAAAAGATCCAATATCATTATTACTAAAAGATCAGTATCCAATCAGCACAAACAAAGAGATAGAAGTAGCACTTTTAGAAAGCAGTGATGCCGCTGATAACGCTGAAATAGGCGTGTTGACATGGAAATTGCAACTGGCACCTGGAGAAAGTAAAAAGGTACGTATTAGTTACAGCGCTAAATATCCAAAAGGGAAGGTATTAAATCTCAATTAATTGAAGGTTTTTATCACCCGGACCGGGGAGACTGATTATTAAATATTGCAATTAACCGGATTTTTTGAGTGAATAGTGCAAGGTGAAAATATTCGATTATCAACATTTAATCTGTCATGTTCAATGATTTATCTCCCCTATCTTTGCGAAAATCTGGCTGCCGGCAGCCAGGTTCTATAACTTTAATCATTCTTAATTGTTACCATGGCTGTTTTAGTAAACAAAGATTCGAAGATCATAGTACAGGGTTTTACCGGTACTGAAGGTACTTTTCATGCAACGCAAATGATCGAATATGGAACGCAGGTTGTTGGCGGTGTTACCCCGGGAAAGGGCGGCAGCAGCCACCTGGACAGGCCAGTGTTTAATACTGTTGCAGATGCAGTTAAAACTACCAACGCAGATACAAGTATCATTTTTGTACCACCCGCTTTTGCTGCAGATGCCATTATGGAAGCTGCTGATGCAGGGATCGCTCTGGTCGTTTGCATTACAGAAGGCATACCGGTGCAGGATATGGTAAAAGTTAAGCATTATCTTACCGGAAGCAGCACCCGTCTCATCGGGCCAAACTGCCCCGGCGTTATCACCGCAGGTGAATGTAAAGTCGGCATCATGCCCGGGTTTATATTTATAAAAGGCCGTATCGGCATCGTCTCCAAATCAGGAACGCTTACTTACGAAGCAGCCGACCAGGTTGCGAAAGCAGGGTTAGGCATTTCCACCGCCATTGGAATTGGCGGCGATCCTATCATTGGAACCACTACCAAAGAAGCCGTTGAATTATTGATGAATGATCCTGAAACGGATGCCATTGTAATGATTGGTGAAATTGGAGGCGGTATGGAAGCTGAAGCTGCGGAATACATCCGATCAACCGGCAATAAAAAACCCGTTGTCGGATTCATCGCCGGTCAAACCGCTCCTCCCGGACGGCGAATGGGGCATGCAGGTGCCATCGTTGGAGGTGCAGACGATACTGCTGAAGCAAAAATGAAAATCATGGGCGAATGTGGCATTCATGTAGTAGCGAGTCCTGCAGATATTGGAAAAACCATGGCAGCCGCAGTTAAGAAATAAGCTACTTTATCTTTGGAGGACTTGCAGATGTTCTGTGCGCAATAGTTACAATTGTTTACCCTGATCCTTAGATAAATATCGTTTAAATAACAAAAGGGCGGAATCTATATTCCACCCCCTTAAAGTATAGCCAAAAGCGATATAAAGTATTTGCTGATCAGGCGCATAGACATCGATATAGCCTGATACCAGAAAATGATTTCCTAATTAATGCATCTTTAAATTAATTGTTCTTTTGTAAAAATCCTGCCAAGTCCTCTTTGCTGCTGCTGAAACTAAATGCATCATTTAAAATATAATATTGCTGCTGATCTGTGCAATATTGGTAGGCATACTTTGCGATGTCCAGTCTGCTGTTTTCGAAACTGAATAATCCAACGAGTTCCTTTACCTGTAAAGCTGAAAAATAATGCTGGCTGATGGTTTGTTTTGCAATAGCTAACCGGGTACTTTCAAAATTTTCGTCACTAATGGTTTGCTTCAACTGTCGGAAATCAGCTGCACTCATCGACTGCACATAAGTTTCGTTGTCATTCCAATCATCTTCGTCACCGCTGTAATAACCTGGATTAAGTTGTCTTTCATCAATAAAAGCCTTTCCGAAACGATTGAGGATTATGTCTACATGTGTACCCTTTTTTACAAATACATTGCCGGCATACAGCAGTTGTTGGTTGTTGTTTCCAGTCCGGCTATGATCATACCAGTTTTTTTTCTCCTTATAAATTCTGATGCTGTGGAAGCCCGGAGTGATGTCACGCAAAACAATTTCACTTATATTGGATTTCTTCTGATTATAACTCCTGTTGTCGATAATAAATTTCACAGGATACCTGGTGTTGCTAGTGATGGTAAGCAGGTTTTGATGCGTTGCAAAAAGATAACATGAAAGCATAAGCGCAATACTGAGTGTAAATATTTTTTTCATAACATTTGTTTTACAAGGTTTACAATGAAACTGTTAAGAAGATCGCTGCTTTGAATGCGGGCATGCATAAGAGTTAAAAAGCATCGTTATAATAAAAAGTTAAAGAATATATTCAGGAGACTTCTAGATTTTAAATTTAATTGTCATTTTAATTTAAAGTTACCACCGGTAAACGCAGAAGAATGGCCTGCACACCTGCAAACGGGTTTCTCCTGGACAACTCAACGAGAATATCGCCAGCAGTATTAACCACCACAAAAACTAAAATTAATTTACACAGCGAAATATAAGTGTAGTCTTGTTATGCAAACAGCTATACTTTTACATCTTCCAAATCAATCGCTATTTCATCAATGAATTGGCGATATGGTGAAACCCGCCGATCCCTCATTAACAGCAACAAATTGTATCTTGTAATTAAATCAGCCCACATGTTTTTAAAAAGAATTTTACCCCTGGCAATCCTTTTATTTACACTAAATAAAAATGCATTTGCACAAAAAATGGAAAATTATCAGGCAAACTGGAAAAAGGTGGAAGCTTTTGAAAAAAAAGGACTAACTGCCTCAGCATTGAAAGAAGTAATCATCCTCTTTAACCTGGCTACTGCGGCAGGAAATGATGCACAGCAAATAAAATCAGCCATGTACCAGATGAAATACCGAAACATGACGGAGGAGGATAACAGTGAAAAGAATATTTTTTTTGTTGACACCGTAATTTCAAAGGCAAAGGGCTCATCAAAAAATATCCTGCTAAGTATGCAGGCTGAATTATTCTGGACATACCGGCAAAATAATCGCTATAAACTTTACAACAGGACAGCACTCACTGAAGAAAGAAATCAGGATATATCTACCTGGAGCATTGAAAAACTAAATAGCCATATTGCTTCGCTTTACAAGGCTTCCTTGACGAATGAAACCGTTTTAAAAAACACCCCACTTAATGGATTAGACGCCATCATCCAAAAAGGCCAAAATACACTTACACTGCGGCCTACCCTCTTCGATCTGCTTGCTCATCGGGCACTTGATTATTTTGTGGATGAAGAGAATGACGTGATCAAACCATCTTATAAATTTATCTTAAATGACGAAAACGTATTTTCTAACGCTGCTGTATTCATCAAAACAACATTTACAACAAAAGACAGCAATTCACTTTATTACAATGCAATACTTCTATTCCAGGACATTTTAAAGTTTCACATGGCTGATACAAACCCGGATGCATTGATTGATGTCGACCTGGAGAGGCTAGCATTCGTAAACGAACACGGCATTTTCACAAACAAAGAAAAATTATATGAAGAGGCTTTACAAAATATTGAAACCAGGTATGGCAATAATCCCGCTGTGGCACAGGCTGTTTTTTTAAGAGCGCAATTGTATAAAAGCAGGGGCGAACGATATAATCCTGTCAGCCAGAAAGACCTTCAATTTGAGATAAAAAAGGCAAAAGAACTTTGTGATTTTACCATCAGCAAATTTCCAAAGTCCTATGGTGCGGTTAATTGCCAGAATCTTTTATCAGAAATAAAAGCTGCCACGCTTGAAATTTCAACAGAAAAAATAAATGTGCCCGGGCAGCCTTTTCGTTCTTTGGTAAAATATAAGAACGTTCAAAAGATTTACTTGCGTGCCATCCCGATTAGCCGGGAAGAGATAAAGAAAATCAGGAATGACGAGGATAATAATGGCTGGAAGTATCTTATAAATTTACAAGAAGTAAAACGCTGGAGCATTGATCTGCCGGACCTGCAGGATTACCAGGACCACAGTACTGAAATAAAAACCGAAGGCTTACCGGTAGGAATTTATATGATACTCGCAAGCATTGATCCCGGCTTCAGCAGCAAGAATAATTTTCTTGCCCGGCAAATTACCTATGTCAGTAATATCAGTTACATCACAAATAACAGAAATGAACTGTATGTATTGGACCGGGACAATGGCCAGCCGCTTGAAAATGCAACAGTTCAATTGTGGCAGCAGTCATACAATTATACCAGCAGAAATTATGAAGAAATAAAAAAAGAAACTTACACTGCTGATAAAAATGGTTTTATCAGCATAAAAAAATACAAGGAAAACAATTACAATCATTATTTCCAGTTTAAATACAAGGGGGATGAACTTTTTACCGATGATAATTATTACAGCTATTATTACAATAGCGAGGAAAATAAAAATATAAAAAGTACTTTCTTATTTACCGATAGAAGTATTTATCGCCCGGGGCAAACTGTTTTCTTCAAGGGAATCGTGGTAAGCAGGGATAGCGGCAGCAAAAAAAGCGTGGCAGTTTCCGGTTACAAAACCACCATCATACTGTATGATGCAAATCAGCAAAAGGCCAAATCGATTCAGGTAGTATCGAACGAGTATGGTTCTTACAGTGGCAGTTTCAAATTGCCTGAAAACGGGCTGAACGGCCAGTTCTACATCAGGGATTCTGCTAACCAATCTGTACAATATTTTAACGTGGAGGAATACAAACGCCCTAAGTTTTTTGTTGAGGTAAAAAAACCAGCAGGAACTTACCGGGTCAACGACAGTATCAGGGTTACCGGTATTGCCACTTCGTATGCAGGGAATAATATTGATGGCGCTAAAGTTGTTTACAGGGTGGTTAGAAAAATACAATACCCCTTTTGGTGGGGCTGGGATAGCTACCGCAAAATTTTACCGCCATTTGGCAGCAGGGAAGAAATGGAGATCAGTAATGGGGAAACAACCAGCAATGAAAAGGGAGAATTCTTTGTAACCTTTAAAGCAATTCCCGACGAAACGGTGGAGAAAAAAAATCAACCCACATTTTATTATGAAGTGAGCGCAGATATCACTGACATCAACGGTGAGACGAGAACCGGAAATACATCAGTAGCAGTTTCCTACCAGGCATTACAATTAAATATTATGGTGGCTGATAAAATCCCGGCTGATAGTTTACACAAACTCAGGATTAGCAGTACCAACGCAAATGGATTATTTGAAAAAGCAAACGTACAGATCAGCATACAAAAACTCCAGGCTCCAAACAGGATTTTACGTGAGCGTTTTTGGGAAATGGCCGACCAATTTATAATGACTAAAGAGGAATATACAAAACAATTTCCCTATGATATTTATGCCGACGAGGACCAGGTAAGTAAATGGCCCCTTGCAGGAGAAATATTTAATTCCACCGATTCTACAAAAGAGAATTCAATATTCAACGTTCAAAATTCAAATTTTGACGAAGGCTGGTATAAAATTATCGCAACCACAAAAGATAAATATGGAGAAATTGTGCGGGCTGAAAAGTACGTACAGGTTACAAAAGCGGGCGGATCCGGAACGGAGGATCCGATCAGCATTGAGGCAAAAAGTACTGAAACCTTTCCCGGGCAGAAAATTAGTTACAGCATCAGCACTGGTTTTAAAAGTATATGGCTGATACATTCCATCACTAAAATAGACAATGCTACCAGCACCGCATATCCGACAATCACGAATGCCGGTTCTTTCAGTAATGAAGTGCCGGTAACAGAAAACGACAGAGGCGGTATGAGTATCAGCTATGCATTTGTTAAGCACAACAGGGTGTACAGTGGCAACCAGTATTTTGATGTGCCATGGAACAACAAAGATCTTAACATAAGCTATAAAACTTTCCGTGATAAAATTTTACCAGGCAGCGAAGAAAACTGGAAAATAAACATCAGTGGAAATAAATCTGAAAAAATTGCTGCGGAGGCATTGATTAGCATGTATGATGCCTCGCTGGACCAGTTTAAACCACATAGCTGGGTTCTATTAAAATCCATTTGGCCAACTTTTATAAATGCGGTTACCTGGGCTTCCACTGGATTTTCTTTTGTAGAATCGGAGGAAAGAAATGAATTAAAAAATAATTATGCAGAAGTTCCGGCAAAATTATTTGATGAACTGCTAGGTAATGGCTGGAATGAATATTATGGCGGTCGTGGAGGAACATATTATCGGACCAGTACCAATGCAGGAGCAACTGCCACTGACGAAATTGTTGTAGCAGGCATTGGCAAAAGAAACTTTCCGGAAATCAAACAAGTACAGTTTACTTCTCCAAAAGTTGTAAAACATGGAACGGCAAAAGCTGATACCGAAATCCTAAATGATACAACAAGATCAGTGACGGAGATACCGGCAGCGCAAAACAATCTTATACAGGTTCGAAAAAACTTCAACGAAACCGCTTTCTTTTTTCCTTCCTTACACACCGATGCAAATGGGAATATAGAATTTTCTTTTACCATTCCCGAAGCATTGACTTCATGGAAATTAATGACGCTGGCACATTCAAAGGAACTGGCCAGTGGTTATTCGGAAAAAACAGTGGTAACACAAAAGCCATTAATGGTACAACCAAACCCGCCACGGTTCTTAAGAGAGGGCGATCGGATGGATTTTTCAGCAAAGATGGTAAACATGGCTGACAGTGAAGTTACAGGAACAGCCCAATTGGAATTATTTGATGCAGCTACTAACAAACCAGTTGATGGCTGGTTTAAAAATATTTTCCCTGTTCAATATTTTACCGCTGCCGCCGGGCAAAGCGTATCCGTAAAATTTCCTGTGGAAATACCTTTTAGTTTTGGCAGCGTGCTTACCTGGCGCATAAAGGCGGTTTCAAAAAATGGAGCCTTTAGCGATGGCGAAGAAAATGCGTTACCTGTACTCACCAACCGTATGCTGGTTACTGAAACATTACCGTTGAATATGCGGAATACAATAAGTAAGAACTTTACGTTCAATAAATTATTAACCAGCAACAACAGCGCCTCACTTACGCACCACGCACTAACGGTAGAATATACCAGCAATCCCGCCTGGTATGCGATACAGGCATTGCCTTACCTGATAGAATATCCCTATGAATGTGCAGAGCAAAGTTTTAACCGTTACTACGCAAATGTGTTGGCCGCCTTTGTATGCAATAGTACTCCAAAAATAAAAGCCGTGTTTGAAAAGTGGCTACTTCCGGCGAGAAAGGGAACGGATACGGTCGCCTTGCTCAGCAATCTGCAAAAAAACGAAGAACTAAAATCAGCCCTTCTCCAGGAAACCCCCTGGGTATTGCAGGCACAAAATGAAACCGAACAGAAGAAAAATATCGCAATTCTTTTTGACATGGTGCGCCTCTCAAAAGAGAAAGATAATACGCTTAACAAGCTGAAAGAAATGCAAACCAGCAATGGTGGTTTTGCGTGGTTCAAAGGTGGGCGGGATGACCAGTACATGACACAATATATTATAACAGGTATTGGGCACCTGAAAAAATTAAATGCATTAACCAATGAAGATCATAGTAAGATAAAACCCATCATAGAGAAAGCTTTGCCTTACCTGGATGCGAGGCTGAAAGAAGCGTACGATAATTTGAGGAAATATAAATTAAAGCTTTCAAACAACAATTTATCGTACGCCGCTATTCAATATCTATACATGCGGAGTTTCTTTCCTGAATATAAAATAAACAGCCAGGCGCAGGCTGCCTACAACTACTACCGAAAACAAACCGGGCAATACTGGCTAAGTCAAAGTAAATATATGCAGGCAATGATCGCCTTATCACTGCACAAAACCGGGGATGAAAAAACACCGGCAGCCATCATCCGGTCTTTGAAAGAAAATGCGATAACCAGCGGGGAAATGGGAATGTATTTCAAAGAATTTACCAGTAGCGGATATTTTTGGTACCAGTCGCCTGTTGAAAGCCAGGCCATGATCATAGAAGCATTCACGGATATTGATAAAAACAACAGCACGATTGATGACCTCAAAACCTGGTTGCTAAAACAAAAACAAACCCAGAACTGGAAAACTACTAAAGCCACAGCAGAAGCTTGCTATGCTTTGTTACTTAACGGGAACAACTGGCTCACTGAAGAAAAAGAAGTGACTATAAGGCTTGGCAATACCCTTATAAAAAGTACAGATGATGAAACACAGGCAGGTACAGGTTATTTCAAAAAAACAATCCCCGGCGATAAAGTTCAGCAGGGCATGGCGCACGTGAATATCTCTGTAAAGCAAGCAGGTTCCCAGTCATCATCTTCGGAGCCAGCGAGTCCTTCCTGGGGTGCCATTTACTGGCAATACTTCGAAGAACTCGACAAAATAACTCCTTCAGCAACTCCCTTACAACTTGTTAAAAAGTTATTTGTCGAAAAAAATACTGACCGCGGACCCGTTTTACAACCATTGAAGGATGGTGATGAGCTGCGAATAGGTGATAAAATAAAAGTACGCATTGAATTAAAAGCCGACCGCGATATGGAATATATCCATATGAAGGACATGCGTGCAGCCTGCATGGAACCTGTGAATGTGATCAGCGAATACAAATGGCAGGGCGGGCTTGGTTATTATGAAACAACGAAAGATGCCAGCACCAATTTCTTTTTTGGGTGGCTGCCGCGTGGCAGTTACGTTTTTGAATATCCTATGTTTGTCACACATACCGGCAATTTTAGCAATGGAATTACAACGATACAATGTATGTACGCCCCGGAATTTACGAGTCATAGTGAAGGCGTAAGAGTAAATGTGGAATGATCTGAGCACTAAGAATGATGAATTATTTAAAATGCAGGTTGTATTTTTAATCTATAACTATTCATTTTAAATTTTTCATTAAAGATATGCCTGCCGAACAAACTTATAAAATTCCCATTCGCTACCGCAAGATGGAAAACCTCCATATTGTTTTCTGGCTTTTTAAAGATGTAAGCTGGTGTATGTTCTGGCGGCCTTTGGGTATTGCTATGATTTTTCCGACATTGATCATTGCGATCGTAATAGCCTGGCGCTCGCGACAATATATGAGTGAGCTTTGCCACAATCTCGCCATTACTTTTTGGATATCTGCAAACAGTTATTGGATGATCAGCGAGTTTTTTCACTTTGACAACATCCCGGTTTTTGGTGAATACACGCTTAAACATTTAGCTTTCATTCCCTTTGCATTGGGTATTTTATTTTTGGGATTTTATTACCTGATCTGGAAACCCCGCCATATGAATGAACTGGAGACGATGTAGATGCTGAAAATAAGCAAGCTTCAGTTTATAAAAATTGTCATCAATTTTCGACTATCAA
>JACMPR010000276.1 GCA_014377385.1 Ferruginibacter sp.
TTCCGTCGTTTTTTTAGCAGTAAAGGAAGAAATGCCAAAGTAAATGGCCTTGCGTTTATTTGCTGGTACCATTCTCCAGGTTATATCATTGATCAGCTAAAGCAAAAGTATAACTTACTGGAGTTGGAAGGATTGTGCACGATTGTACCACCATCTTACATTCAATATTTTGCTGAAAGTCATCCGAAAACATTTGCATACCTGGTTAAGAAAGAGAATAGGTATAAGTCCGGCTGGCCCTGGAAATATATAGGGGATTACTATATCATTTCTTTCAGGAAGAAATATAAAGCCGTGTTTGTTGCTGACACGTCTCGTTGCTGATTTATGGTTGAAAATTTTATACCCGCAGCTTAAAGGATAGTTAGGTACAAAAGAGTTTTACAGTGGGTTCATTTTAAAACTGTTTCCTGGAATACATATTCATAATTATCAAAAAGTTCAACCAGTTTATTTTCGTATTGTTTGAGAAGCTTTTGTTGAAAATTTACAGGGCTCGGTTTTGCATGGTGTTTTGATGTATCAAGTGCCATCAGAATACCGCGGATGTTTTGCTTTTTTCTTTGAGCTTTTGCATCCCAGCTCCTGGCAGTAAGTCTCATTAAAAAATTATCCAGCAGGGTACCAGGACGATTGTTAAAAATTTTTTCAATAAGCCATTTTACAGGCTGTGGTTTAATTCGCAGTGCTGAAATGTTCCGCATAAAGTGGTTTGGCAGCAACTGCCGGGTCCAGTCATTGGCAGCGTAAAATTTCTCAAATGTTTCAGGTCCAAATAACGGTAGCAGCGTAGAGACTTCTATAGCGGTATAAATATTTTTTTCAATGATTACGGGTTCACACTCATCTATAAAATAATTCATACAGTACAAATGCTGTTTATTAAACAGGAAAGTAATTTTTTTAAAAAGATGTAAAAAACTCCTGGCGATCCATAACCTGTTTGCAGCAGTAATAATGAAATAATCAACATCCGTTGTTTCATCGGCAAAATTCTTAGACAACGAACCCGAAATCGCAACGCCCCTCACATACGGAAATTTTGATAAAAGCCTGGCACCTGCCCCCGCCCTTTTTAGCATCAAATCTGCCCGTGCATTGCCTTTGATACGCCTGTCGATCAGCGCATAGTTATGATGGAGGCAATAAAATTCCCCAAGTTTAAAAATGACAGATTCATTTAACAGGTAATCAATTGCACTTTCAAATCCTGCATTATCGTAGCTGTGTGGAAGAAAAACCAGTAGCTCCCTTTTTCTTAAAGGGTACTCAAACATATCAAAATATGCAAGCGTTGATAATATGTCTTTCTTAATACACAAGATCTTTTAAATGTTTTTCTAAATTTTAGAGTTCATTTTATCTATGGAGAAATAAATCAGCTTCAACAATTCTCCGAAAGGCTTTCCTTAACAGTTTTACTGCTGTGCCTAAAAGCTTTTTAAAAAAAATTCCTATCTATGTTTTGTTACATATCAGTACCAGCCGAATGTTGTATGAACGATCCACATCAACGTTGGTTGCCTCTTATTCAACTTCCACCAGTTGTACCGATGCAGAAAATACATCCGCTGTTTTTGCAACAGAGCATTGCCTGAAATAATGATCGTATTGGCCAACGATCTTTTCCCAGGTGTAATCATTTTTTATTTTTGAATAATTGCTTCGGATAAAATCTTCCCGGAATAATTTTTCATGCTTGTCTATAATGGCGGTCACTTGTTCTGCATCATCAAAATAAAGTGCATTTTCCCCGAGTATACTTTTATTGAAAGGGTTGTGATGTGCCGCAATAAATGCGCCGTCGGCCATGGCCTCTAATAAAGAAGGATTGGTGCCTCCAACACTGTGCCCATGGAAATAAACGGATGCAAATTTTACCATGCCTGTAAGTTTTTCCTGGTCGAATAATGCACCGATGAAAATAATCCTTTTATCGCCTTTAAATTTATTGATCAAATGCCTCCCAAATTTATTCGCTGTATTTCCAATGACGATAAATTTTTTTCCTGATTTGCTCCGGTAAAAACCATCGAGTAACATTTCAATATTATTCTCAGGCTCCATGCGGGCCATCAGTAAAAAATATTCCTTTTTGGCAAGTTCGTATTCCTGTAATCCTTCCTCACTGGCATCATCGGAGAGGTCAGCTCCATACGCAATGAACTTGCAATTAATATTGTACTTTTCATCCAGGTAATCTTTTATCACTTCAGAATCTGCGATATGATAATGGCTTCCCCTTACTGCCAACTTCTCAGCATACTTTAAAAATCGCCTCACGGGCTTTGAATATTTCGCCCGGTTCCATTCAAGGCCATCCATATTGGAAATAACAATACTTTTTTTAGGATATAACATTTTCCATACCGAACTGCTGGTGTAGCCAAGCAGCAGAATGATATCGAAATTACGTTTGCGTGCATCCATGATACAATTGAGGTCGTAGATGAACTGCCCTGCGGTACCCAATAAATATTCGGGATCAAAACAGTGAATAAGGGGAACGCCACGCCATATTTTTTCCTGGTAAGGATGCTTACGAGAATTATACACCATTACTTCATGGCCCTTCGCCATCAGGCCGGTAGAAAGGTGCTCAGCTACCTGCTCAAAACCGCCGTATTGATTGGGTATGCCCCGGGTGCCAAGAATACCGATCTTTAATACCATAATTTATTTATTCGTTCATACGCTTCCATTGTTCGGGCGGTTGCCTGTTGCCATGAATAAAAGATAAGTATTTTTTCCTGAAGTGCTGCACTGTATTTTTTTGATGCAGCTTTTTCTACCGCTTCAAAAATATCTTCCGGCGAGGACGGGTCGCAATAAACGGCCTCTTCTGCAAAATATTCCATTGTGTCTCCCCTGTCGGTAATAACAATATTACAACCCATTGCAGCAGCTTCCAGTGAACTGAGCCCGGTAGTTTCAAACCAACTGGGCAGAACATGTACGGTTGCTTTTTGATAATAGCTGATCAATTCATTTTGGAAAAGCTGGTCTATAAAAATAACATTAGGTGCAGCTGACCTTCTGCAGTTTCGATAGTACGCCTGTTGATTCGGGGATGAAGCGCCAATGATCAGGAGTTTATAACGGCTGTTGTTAAGAGCTTTGATAAGATTGAGTTGGTTCTTGATTCCTTCTATCCTTGCAACACAAATTACCAGTGCCGGATCTTTTTCAACTGACTTATTAAATTTAAAAAGATGAGGATCAACACCGTTTGGAACAACGACGTACGGCGTGTTACAGCGATAAGCTGCCTGCAGGCGACGGTATTCAGAATGTGAATTGGGTAATAGCAATGCTGCTTTATTTAATATTTCCGTTATAAGGTTTCGCTGCCCTTTCCATAAATAGGCAATGCTCATTAACTTGTCTTTTCCCAATATCCAACGCGATACTGTTTTAAGGTATTCGATACTGTTACTTCCAAAAAAACTGAAAAGCATACCCAACAATCCCCCGCGGTGTTGTTTGTCATACTCACTATAATCTATAAAAATGGTTGAAACTACAAAAGGCTTTGCCGATCGCTTAATATGAAAGAGCATATCTGCAGGACGGGTGATATTGAAAAAATGAAGCAGGTCGTATTTTGAATAATCAATTGCCTCATGTGTAAGTTTAATATCTACATGAATATTTTTTTTTGCAAGATGCGTAGCCGTTTGTACCACCTGTGTAGTATCACCGCCTTTTACAGTGTACAAAGTGGAACGCACTATCATGGCTACTTTAATCATGGAACAAACCTGCAGGCTTTTAGCTCTAATTTTTTTTGCTGTTGAAAATAATTTGTTTGGGTTCCTTAAGAAAGGCTGTTTAATTTAATAAAGAAGATTAGCTACTTTCCAAAGTAAGCTTTTCTACTCGCAACCTTTTGTCCACATCAAACTCCACAAACACATTCGTAAAAGCAAGGATCCAGATCACATACTCTGCGATATTGGTAACAAAGCTTCCGGTAAACTGGTAAATAAAAATGAAAATAAACAATAACAGCCGGAAATAATTTGTCCAGACTTTTGTATAAAAAAATAAAAA
>JACMPR010000277.1 GCA_014377385.1 Ferruginibacter sp.
AGGGTAAGGTTTTACCCAATTCTCCTCCAAAAATTCCGGTAACTATATTTCCGGCAAATTCCATCAAACCTCCTACTGATGTTTCTTTACGGTAATCTTCTTTGGGTAATTCATTGGCATATTGACCAATAAATTGCTGATATACTGTATCAAAAACAGCTTCATTGAGTTCTGTTCTTGCCAGCTCTATCGTTTTCAGTTTTTCAATATCCGAATCACTTGCGCCAAGTATTTTTTTATGATGCCTGTATCTTTCAAAAGCAGTGGCCCTGCTGCGAAGTAATGCTTCTGTGGCTGCTTCGGATTCTTTCCATTGTAAAAACTTTACATCCTGCATCAGTTTAGAAATGTTCAGTTCATGTTGCTGGCGCAATAGTGAAAGGCTTTCTGCATCTTTTTTCTCCAGGGCTGAAAGTAATGCAGTGCCCAATGATTTGACTTCGGTACATATTTCCAAAGCTTTTTGAAGTAACAGCGGCCCACGAACTGTTGACAATGGCTGATTAATGTTATTTATGATGCTTCCAATATCCAAGCCGGCAGCGACTGCTTTTACTAGCATGCCCGGGTCAATTGGAGGATCAAATAAAGGTAACTGGCGAACAATCCCTTCAATATTCATGCAATGCCTTATTTTAAACAACCGGTCGGCCACTGTATTCCAGTAACTGAGGAGTTTATCATTTTGAGGAATGCAGAAATATAATGACCTGCCAATACCAAATGCCGCTGAGGTTGCCCCCTCATCTACTCCATTTCCTGAGGTTGGACTTGTATTGAAAGGAAAATCATTTTCTATGCTGATTAATGCATTTCCAAAAGCATCAATACCAATGTCTTTTAATTGCCGGTATGTTTTAGGTGTTCGTTTTCCCCTTGGTGGAATCTTCTGCGGTTTTGGGCCTAGAATATTGGCTGCCAAAACATAGATCTGTGTAGCTTCATTTAGAGATTCAATAGTATCCTGCCGGAAAAGATTATCGCCCCAGGCAATTAAATTGTCCAGGTATTTCATTACAACATTTATCTGGTAGGCCAAATAGCGGGTTCTTGCTATTACATGAGGTTGAAATGGCTTATTGCGCCAGGCCTGGATGCTTTTTTCCATCCGTGCTTTCAACACATTGTCATCACCTTTAGACATTTCTGTAAGTAACTCCTGAATAAAATCTGTTCTGGTTTCTTCCCGAAAACGAAGAAATTTCCAGAACCGCTGAGGTACTGGGATAGTTACATCATTACTCGTAGGATCAAAAATGAAATGAAACCATTTTTGCGATTCGGCAAAACGCTGGTTTTTACTTAAATGAACTGCAACCGTAAGTGGTGCTTGAAAAAACAGTTCCCAGTTGTAAACGGAATAAGGCCCGTCATCACTTTCATCAATTTCTTCATCTGGTAATGGGGTCATTGCAAAGGTACCTGCTTCATACCAATTGCTCAGATTTTGACGAAGGCTTTTATGATATTTTGCATCCAGTAAGGCAGGCAAACCATCCCGGTTC
>JACMPR010000278.1 GCA_014377385.1 Ferruginibacter sp.
AAATCATTCGTAAACCAATTTCATCATTCCTACGGTTATGGCGCTACAGAGATCTATTTTAAATGAAGTTATTTTTCGTTCATCGCGAACAAATACTGATACCACGCAGGTAAATTATGCACAATACCACTAATGCAAAACAGCGTAGCGCAGCAATCATATTTTTTCTTTCCTTAATGCCAGGCTAAGCCACCCTAATCCCAACATTCCCGCAGAAAGTGATGCAAAAATGATTGCTATTTTTGCTACTGCGATTGCCGCGGTATTTTCAAAGGCAAGCAAGGTAACAAAGATGCTCATGGTAAAACCGATGCCCGCTAAAAATCCTGCGCCAATAATATGTTTCCATTTCACATCTACCGGCAGCGAACATATTCCTGTAATTACGGCCAGTCCTGTGAATAATAATATACCTAGAGGCTTACCTACTACCAGTCCGGCATAAATACCCAAACTTTCATTAGAAAATAAATCATCAGCCCAACCTTTTTCAAAAATGATACAGGTATTTGCCAATGCAAATACGGGAAGGATTAAAAAAGCCACCGGCTTGTGTAACGCATGTTGTAAAATATAAGAAGTAGATTTTTCATCTCCATTACCAAATGGAATAGCGAATGCCAGCAATACACCTGCAATTGTTGCATGAATGCCGGAGTTCAACATACAATACCACATGGCAACGCCGCCAATGAGGTAGGGAACCATGTTTCTTATTTTCATCCTGTTTAAAATCAACAACACTACAAAAATTGCGAGTGCCATACTGAAGAAAGTAAAGGAAATATTAGTGCTGTAAAAAACGGCAATCACAATTATCGCAAAAAGATCATCTATGACCGCAAGCGCAGTTATAAATATTTTTAACGATAAGGGCACCTTGCTCCCCAATAGCGACAGCATACCAATGGCAAATGCAATATCTGTAGCCATCGGAATACCAGCGCCACTCAGAGTGGTGCTTCCGTAATTCAATAAAATATAAATTCCAGCAGGAACCAATACACCTCCCAATGCAGCAATGACCGGCAGTACTGCATTGTTGAGTTTAGATAACTCGCCGTGATAAATTTCCCTCTCCAATTCAAGTCCGATCAGTAAGAAGAAAATACTCATTAACCCATCATTTATCCAATGGGTAATGGAGTGTCCACTGATAATTATTTCCCAGAATTTTATGTAGCCTTCCTGATAGCCACTGTTTGAAAGTATCAAAGAAAAGGCTGTGCAAAAAAGTAGTATCAGTCCCCCTGTTTTCTCGCTGTTAAAAAAATCGCTGAATAGTTTTGTAATATTCATAGAGCTGCTGCTGTGTTGATAATGCTGGTAAATTAAAACGATTACAATGTTTACATAAATTAATGGCGTAAAAAGTTTCTGTTGCCTGTCACTTCAATGGCCGCTTTTTAATCATTCCGCCTTTCATGTCTTTTACGCTTGTCATTACAACAAAGGCATTGGGATCAATTTTTTCAATCTCAAATGTAAGCTTGCCTACTTCGAGGCGTGTAATAATGGTATAAATTATTTTAAGATCATACAATTTTTCACCACTTTTTCCGTAACCACGCTCCCCGTTGTAAACGGTAATACCGCGGCCAAGTTTTTCAATGATCATGCCTCGTATCTTCTCTGATTTTACGGAGATGATGGTTACACCGGTGTATTCTTCGATGCCTTCAATGATAAAATCTACGGTTTTGGAAGCCGCCAGATAAGTCAGCATGGCATACAAAGCAGTTTCAACGGAGATTAGCCAGGCGCCCATTGAAAAAATAATGATGTTTACAATCATGATCACGTCGCCGATCGTAAGTCCCAGTCTCTTACTAAGCGAAATAGCCAGCACTTCCGTACCGTCAATCACTGCACCGCCTCTCACAGCCAGTCCTGTGCCTGCTCCCAGGAAAAATCCACCAAATACTGCGACCAGTAATTTATCATTCGTTATTTTAGGATAATTGATAAACGCTACGCAGAGTGCAAGTCCGATGATACATGCTGCCGTTCTGATTGCAAACTGCCTGCTCATGGTGTGGTAGCCTAAAATAACAAACGGGAGATTGATCAGTATTAGCAGGATCGGTAATTTAATGTTGGTCAACTCATAAATTAGCAACGATACACCTGTTGCGCCACCGTCAAGAAAATCATTGGGTAATAGAAAACTCTTTAAACCAAATCCCGCAGCAAGAATGCCCGTGCACATCATAAATATATCGCCGGCTGTCTTTTTTACTTCAACCTTGAACTCAAATATATTTTTTGCATTGGTTAAAAAAGGTTTGTTCCTGCTGCCTTTAAACAGGATGAAAAGTTTTCTGAATATATCAAACCTCTTCTTTCTCATTTTAATAAATATAACCAAATTTATTTTGGCATTAAAAGGCTTTTTAAAACGGGTGCTTTTATTTTTCTTTAAGCTTTAATCTTTGTTCACAACAACAATGTTACGAGTTTATGGAGGTACGATTCGGGGTGAAGCTTCCCCATTCATGCAACTGCCATATGGATCGATTTATTGAAACGCCAGTAACAACAATGTTGTAGCCACTCAGCAACAATGGAAGTTTAAAAAGCCTGGTGGTATGGTATTTGGACAACAGCTGTTCGGATAGATTCTACTGATATTTTTTATTTACAAACCCATCAACATCTTTATTATGGCAAAGTCTGCGAAAGTTGCTCCGAAAAAACCAGTTCCTTTAAAACAACCGGGTAAAAAAATTACAATCAGCCCGGCTGCTAATAAAACGGCAACTCATTTAAAGTCTGCGACTGAAAAACCCCCGGTAAAAAAGCCGGCGTTTAAAAAGGTCGCTGTTAAAAAAGAGACACCTCTTTATAAAGCCAAATTGCATGTAGTTAAAAAGTCAGTTTCCGGGAAGGCTGTCGAAAATAAAACTTCTTCAAAAACACTTGCAGTTGAAGAGGTACAAAAAGGCCTTGTCAGGAAGCCAGGCATGATCATCAGCAAATCAACTGAAGTGAATGCAAATAAGACAAATTCTGTAACATCTCCGCCGGTTAAGAAAACTACCATCGGAAATGATTCCAAAAAAACAAGTCCCACGGAAAATGGCATGGTTAAACAAAATGGCAAGTCTGAGAATTCCTTCAATACTTCCGCCCATGTCATCCCTTCTCCGGAAGAAAAATATGCAAGACCAGGAGATCCTTTTAATGGAAAAAAGACGCCTGTGCGGGGAAAGTTAAATACGATTCCTTCAGGAAAGAAACCACTGTGGAATAAGTAACAACTGCTGACTATTTTTAAACACCCATTCAACATTTTGCATTTGATACGTAGCCCGTTAATAAAATCCTACAGAATAACTTTACGCAGTACATTTAAATAAGTTATATGAAAATACATAAGTTGTTATTTGCAGGTTGTTTAACTGCGTTGATGATGGGCTCCTGCGTGAGTAAAAAAGTTTTAAAAAGCGAGCAGGTCAGGTATGTTCAATTGCAGACGGAACATATAAGGCTGCAGCAAGAATTAAAGAATTGTAATGATTTAACGGCAG
>JACMPR010000279.1 GCA_014377385.1 Ferruginibacter sp.
CATAGCGTCGCGTGGACATTCAATGAGTTTGAGATCGTTTGTAGTCATAAAGTTATAAAGATAGTCAGAGTTATTTAAGCAATGCGATCCACTCCTGTATGCGGGGCCGGAGCTGGTTGAAAAAATTTACCCTTTCTTTTCCCCCGATCGTGCTTACCATAGTAGATTTTTTAATAAGATTCAGCACGTTTTCATTTATTGCATTTTTGTAACGCTCGTCTTTTGTGGCAAACTGTTATAATTACGGACAGACTTCAAACAGAAAAAATATTTAAAAATAGCCAGTTTTTGTATGTGGAAATACATGAATGCTGGTATATCCTTCATGAGAATGTACATTTGTTTTCTGCCAAAACTATTCTCGAACTGGAAATTTTGAAACAGGTTTTCCAGGTAATTTTCAAATGCATCAGGTTAATTATTATTCAACTTGCCGGAAAAAATAAAACTATCAGGCTGCAGGTGAAGAAAATGATCCAGGGAAACTTTGTAGTGAGTACATAATTTTTGTATCTCTTCAAAACTAATAGTTTTCTCTCCTCATATCTTCCTGCAGGCACTGTCATTGTTAATATCAAGCAATGTTGCCACTTCATATACAAGAGAAAGATGCGGCGGTAAGGATAGCCTTAGCATGTTGTAAAAAAAGTTGTTGAACAACAGTAGTTTCCTTTTAGAAAATTTAGTAACAATTACTTTTCTTGATACTTATGCCGACAGTATGGCCGGCAACTATCATGCATGCAGCACTTTAATTGCCTGCGAAATACCGGTTACAAATTATTTACTCACCAGGTTGAAAATTATAAAATGAAAATTTTAGTATCGGAAGCTTCAGGTTATATTGGCAACAAGCTGGCAGACATAGTCGCGAACACCGGGAATGACGTCTGTGGATTGGTTGGTTTGTTGCCTGTAAAAAACATGCTGTACACTTTAATATACACGTGATTAAAGGAAATGTTTTTGATATGGATCAATTGATGCATGCCATAAGTGCGTTGGACATAAAAGTTAATATGCTTACGGTATCGGAACTGCATTATAATTCACTTTATCGTTGCATTTTTATTACTTGTGCTACTCAGAAGAAGTGATAAAAGACATAGGTGTAAACCTAATCCCTGTCATAAGTATAATTATTGCCAGCAGCCTTTTTGAAAAAGACGCAGAACCTGCTTATTGCCGCTGCTTCATCACTTCATACAACACAATACCTGTTGAAACTGATACGTTCAGGGAATCAAAATTACCGGTCATGGGTATGCGAAATTTGTCATCACAGATTTTCATCAATGAAGGATAGATCCCTTGCTCCTCACCGCCCATGATGATAGCAACCGGTTCAGATAAATTACAATCAGAAATATTTTTGTCCGCTTTCATTTCAGTTGCAAAAACTTTTATCCCGTTCATGTGTAATTCATCCACCGCTTTCATAAGGCTACTTACGCGGCACACAGCTATCTCTTCCAATGCGCCTGCTGAAGTGAGGATGGCATCTTCGTTCAAAGCTCCCACACCCTTTTCCGGGATGATAATTGCATTCACACCAAAACAAAATGCACTTCTTGCAATACCGCCGATGTTACGGATATCGGTAATGCCATCCAGCATCAGGAATAGCGGAACCTCGCCTTTATCCACCACAAATGAAATAACCTGTTGCAAATCCTGGTATTGGATTTTTGATATTTGCGCCACGCATCCCTCATGGTTACTAATGTTAAAACCATTCAGTTTTTCAACAGGTACTTTATTAACAGGCACCATATATGCTGCAGCCAGCGTCTTCAGTTCATCAATAACAGGCCCGTGTACAGTCGACTGCAACCAGATGCGGTCGAGTTGCTTCCCTTCCTGCATGGCCTTGATGACCGCCTCCCGGCCGATCACTAAAGTGTTTTTTTTGGGGCGCTGGTGTTGATGCCTGAAATTTTTCACAAAGTAAAATTAAGTGTTATTGATAAAAGGAGGGAGGCGTTGATTAAAGTAAAAAAGTTTATACCTTTCAAAAAGATATAAACTTTTATATTGTTACAGATCCGCAGACTTCAGTTCAGGGAACCCTGGATGCTTCTATTTCAATCCAAAAACCTGCTTTACTTCTTTAACCGCGTCTAACTTTTCCCAGGTAAACAGTTCTACTTTTTTCCTGATAGATTTACCATCGGGGGAAGTGAATATTTTTTCAACTATTTCATTTTTACGACCCATATGCCCGTATGCAGCAGTTTCACTGTACATTGGATTGCGCAGTTTTAACCGTTGCTCAATAAAGTATGGGCGCATATCAAAGCAAGACATTTTCATAATCTTACCAGCAATCTGTCCGTCAGTGAGTTTTACTTTAGCTGTACCATAAGTAACTACGTTGATGCTTGTGGGTTGGGCTACACCGATGGCATAACTAACCTGCACCAGTACTTCATCACATAATCCTGCTGCTACCAAATTTTTTGCTATATGGCGGGTTGCATAGGCTGCGCTCCTGTCAACTTTACTTGGATCTTTTCCACTAAAGGCACCGCCACCATGAGCGCCCTTGCCACCATAAGTATCAACAATAATCTTACGACCTGTTAACCCGGTGTCACCGTGAGGTCCGCCTATTACAAATTTACCGGTAGGGTTAATATGATACTTGATTTTGTTATTGAAAAGATGTGCATACTTGGCGAATTTCGCTTTTACCCTCGGGATAACGATGCCGATAATATCTTTTTTGATCTTTGCAAGCATTGCTTCATCTGCAGCAAAATCATCGTGCTGTGTTGATACAACTATCGCATCGATACGGGTAGGCTTGTTGTTGTCATCATACTCAAGGGTTACCTGGCTCTTAGCATCGGGGCGCAAATATTTTATTTGTTTGTTCTCCCTGCGCACCGCAGCAAGTTCTAATAAAATATGATGGGCCATATCAAGTGCCAGCGGCATATAATTCGCGGTTTCATTGGTTGCATAACCAAACATCATTCCCTGGTCTCCCGCACCTTGCTCTTCTTTCTTTTTACGGTCAACACCCTGGTTGATATCACCCGACTGCTCATGAATTGCAGACAAGATACCACAGGAATTTGCTTCAAACATATATTCACTTTTTGTGTACCCGATTTTGCGGATCACGCCTCTTGCTATTTCCTGTACATCAAGGTAGGCTTTGCTTTTAACCTCTCCCGCCAGTACCACTTGGCCGGTTGTAACCAAGGTTTCACAGGCAACTTTGCTGGATGGGTCAAAGGCTAAAAAATTATCTATCAGTGCATCACTGATCTGGTCGGCTACTTTATCGGGGTGTCCTTCACTAACAGACTCTGACGTAAATAAATAGGGCATATATTTTTTTTAAGATTGCAAAGATAAGGGTGTGCCGCTTAAACGACAAAGCCCTTCTGACATTATGCAGAAGGACTCCGGTAATTTTTTGATATTATTTTATGGGGGAATAAATTATCCTGAGGCGCATCCTGTATTTTGGATCAACATTCGAGCTGCCACCACCCACTCTCACCCTTCCCTGGGCGATGTTATTCACATAAGGATAAACAGTGGGAGCATATTGCGGGTAGATTATAGCGTGCGGCGCATACACCCGTATTTCATAATTAGGAGTTTGATTGATGACCATCTTTTGCAGATACCGTGTTACATTTAATGTGTAGGTCAGGTGTGTACCCGAGATCCCGGCGGGATCTGCCGTCTTCTTAGGTGCCGCACCCAAATATTGCAGGTCCACCTCGCCTGTAGCAGGAAAGTATGGCAAACCGGATTTATTGTCCGGATCGTAAGCCGATGACGGATTTAAATCGTAATAAATAGGTTTCCATTTTTTTGGAACAAGGCCTGAATCAACAAGGTCGAGGTATAAAAAGCCGGGCGCCGTAAAAGCAAGATCACTTGCATCAGGGATTTGCTCCATGATAATTTCTGCACGGTGTATTATTCTGTTGCTATAACCTGTTAACTGTGGTATTTTAAGACTGGCATATGTTCCCGGCGCAGCCTGTAGATAAATTTCCTGGTCACCAGGAAATGGCAACGGGGTTGACCGTGTGCGAACGATTTTATTTGCGACGGCAGAACGCCGGGGCGCTGCAGTTCCATTGGCACCGGTATTAAATGCAAAACTAGACATGACCGTGTCTGTAACGCCGCCATTTTTTTTCTTGTAATGTAATTCCAGCCTGGTATTGGGATCAGATAGCTGCGTATACAATAGCCTGTTACCTTGCGTCATTTTTATTGCAAATCCATTACTCACTTTTGACCTGAAAAAAGTATCCCTGCTAAAACCACCTTCAGGGGCGTACGCAGAATCAGCGTCAAAAATCCGGCTTATAAACTGGCTACTGCTGGATAAATTAATCCTTATCTGGTTGATCACTGAATCATCGCCTTTCCCAATCTTTTTATACATTTTCACCGCATCCATGTCGATGGAGGTTTCAGGGCTTAAGGCGGTTCCTATAGCCGGCTCGTAATTAATATCCCTCAGAGTTCTTAGTGAATCCCAGTCGCCGTGTTGCGTGAAAGGAATATCGAATACCTGCAGTTTTATCAAGCCGGAAAGAGCAGAAGTATCACCGTAAGCGCCTTTGTAACTGAGGCACAGTACAACTGAGTCAGCTTTCACGATCGTATCATTGGCAAGCCCGATATAATAGGGATAGAAACCTGGCTTGAGTTGCAGGAATAAAGCGGCATCTGTTTCACCAAATAATATATCGCTGGTTTTCCCAAGCGCATAATTATCTGTCAGCAGCAGCCTGGTGCTATCTTTCTCCGTGCCTTCAAAAGCACCTTGTGCAGAAATGATGGAAAATGAAGTGTCAAAAGTATTGATGTTGTCAACAGCAGGAATCAGATCACTACCAACCGTGGTAGTATCTAATTTTGTGCAACTCCAGCTAAAAATAATGATGAATAGGCCGTAGAGGGCCAGGGGAAAAATTCTTCTGCTCACACTTGTAAATTTAAAGAATAGGTTGGTTGTTTGCTATTTGGAAAGTTCGGTATATAATTGTAAATAGTCTGTTAAATCGTTCTCTGCATTAAACTTCAATATCTTTTTACCCTTCACTTTTGCAAATTCGTCTACCAGTTTTTTATCCACATCGGCTGCGCCAAAAGTAACTGCATCTGCGTAGGTAGCTCCGCCTTTAAACATGGCAACATTATTAATATCTTTAAAAGGTTCCAGTTCTTTTTTTGTAACGTGGTCGTTAATGGTAGCAAGCTTCAAAAAGTCTGCTCCCATTTTTTCTTTAAAGGTATTGTGACCAATGGTGAACACTATTTTACTGTTGCTGAACACCGGCTCTTTCTTATATGCAGCTCGGATGAACATAGGTATCAAACCCGTCATCCAGCCACTGCAATGAATGATGTCAGGAGGCCAGCCGAATTTCTTAACGGTTTCAAGGGCACCTTTACAAAACAGAACGGTTCTTAATCCATTGTCATCGTACCATTTATCTTTTTCATCCGTAAATATGGTTTTACGTTTGAAATAATCCTCATTGTCAAGAAAATAAATCTGCAACCTTGCATTTGGTAATGATGCAACCTTGATTACCAGGGGATAATCATCGTTGTCGATGGATACATTTATACCTGATAACCTCACCACCTCGTGCAACCTGTGCCTTCTTTCATTGATCACCCCAAAACGCGGCATAATACACCTCACTTCCAGGTTATTATCATTTGACATTACAGCCAGTTTGTTAACAACATCTGCAAACTCTGTCAACTCTAAATAAGGCGACATTTCATTTGCTATGAATAAAATTCTTTTTTTTGTAGACATTTGTACTTAATTGGATGCAATAATATTCTCAAATGGTTTGCGAAGGTACTGATATTTTATCGAAATTGTTATTGCATAAGGTTTTGTAGGTATTTTAATCACTGTTAATGATCATTTTTAAGACTGTTTCACAACTCGGATTTTTTATCGATAAAATGAAAGCTTCCGAAAAAAAAATCGGATTCGTTCCAACTATGGGAGCCCTGCATTTAGGTCATATCTCTCTCATAAATAACAGTAAGCAGCAAAACGATATTACCGTCTGCAGCATCTTTGTAAATCCTACGCAGTTCAATAATGCGACGGATTTTGAAAAGTACCCTGTTACCATTGAAACCGATCTTGATAAACTGGAAGCTGCTGGTTGCGACGCGGTATTTCTTCCAAATGCTGAGGAGGTTTATCCGAAAAGAAACGCAACTCCCGTTTACACGCTCGGATACCTGGAAACCTTAATGGAAGGAAAATTCAGGCCCGGGCACTACCAGGGCGTTTGCCAGGTGGTTGACAGGCTGCTGGCTTTAGTAAAACCAGCCAATCTATACCTTGGCCAGAAAGATTACCAGCAATGTATGGTGATTAAAAAACTCATCGAACACAAAAATATTGACACTGTAATCCACATTGAAAAGACCGTGAGGGAACACGATGGCCTTGCGATGAGCAGCCGGAATGCCCGGCTGAATGATTTTGAGAGAAAGCAGGCCGTAAAAATCTTTGAGACGCTTTCCTTTATAAAAAACAATTTAAAACCAGGAAGGCTTGAAAGCATCAAGGGACAAGCAACAGCGTTTCTATCGGCCAACGGCTTTAAAGTTGATTATGTGGAAATCGCCGACGCCGCCAGCCTGGAAATATTACAGCAATGGAATGGCACCACTTCCATCGTGGCCCTGGTAGCAGCTTACCTCAATGAAGTAAGGCTGATTGACAACTTTGTGCTGGATTAATGTTGCAGTCTTATCAGCCTGGCCCCTATCTTTCCGTGGGTTGAAAGTTATCCTTGCAGTGTTATTCCTGCGAAATTGATTCACCTAAAACAGGCGACCATTAATGATATAAAAAAGTAAATCAATTTGCTCCATCACTGCAGAATAATACCAGTCAGCCTGCAACAATTGCCTTCAAACGTACCTGCCGCCCATACCGGTCCTCCTATTACGAACTCTTAATTCTAAATTCCCAACTCATTTGTAACTTGCACACTATTATGCGTAAACGCCTGTTCTCCATAGTACAATACATCATCTTCCTCGGCGGTGGCATTTTCCTTGTTTGGTGGCAGCTCAAATCAATGACTGCCGGAGACAAAACAGAATTCTATCATGCACTTACAAATGCAAACTACTGGCTCATCATACCCATAATAACCATGAGTCTTGCAAGCCACCTGAGCAGATCAATGCGATGGAAGTTATTGATGGAGCCGCTCGGGTACAGTCCCAGGCTCAAAAATGTATTTGCTGTAACCATGGTGGGCTACCTGGTAAATTCTGCCATTCCAAGACTTGGAGAGATCATCAAATGTACTTTTTTAGCCAGGTATGAAAAACTTAAAACTGACAAACTTGTAGGCACCATCATCGTAGAAAGAACCTTTGATGTGCTTTGTTATATTGTCTTTATTGCCATCACCGTACTCATACAGATCGATACCATTGGAGGCATGGTAAGTTCCAAATTAAAGATCATAACTTCATCCACCGGGTTCCCGTTGTGGGCCAAAATTTTAATATTTTGTGCGATTTTTATCATGTTGCTTCTTTTCATTAAATTCCTTTTTAAAAAATTTCCCGGCAACAGGATTATCTTCAAAATAAATAATTTTTTAAAGGGAATACTGGAAGGTTTCCGTTCCATCCGCAACCTCAAACATCGAAAGGCATTTATACTGCATACCTTGTTTATCTGGCTGATGTACCTTTTGCAGATTTATGTCGGATTTTCTGCAATGGAAGGCACGATTCACCTAAGCCTTAAAGCCGCCTGTTCGGTTTTAACACTTGCTACACTTGCCATGATTGCCACTCCAGGGGGAATTGGTTCATTTCCATTCTTTGTAATGCAAACACTTGTCGTTTACAGCATACCGGCATCATTGGGCAAAGCCTTTGGATGGCTTATTTGGGGGGTTTCAACGGGCATCGTTATCATCGCAGGCTTGTTGGCACTTTTACTACTTCCTTATTTAAACAGAAAAAAATATGAGATCAGTTCAGTCGATACCGGAGAAAATTTATAACCTGGATGAGTTGCTGAAACAGGTTACCAGGTGGCGATTGAAAGACAAAAAAATTGTTTTTACAAATGGCGTATTCGACATACTGCATCAGGGACATATTGCGTCGCTCAGCGAAGCTGCTGAATACGGGGATATACTGATCACGGCAGTAAACACAGATGCTTCGGTAAAAAGATTGAAAGGGCCAGGAAGGCCGGTAAACAACGAACAGGCCCGTGCGCTTTTACTGGCCTCACTTTTGATGACGGACGCCATAGTTATATTTGAAGAAGATACGCCGTTGGAACTCATTAAGGCAATTCTGCCAGATGTGCTGGTAAAAGGCGGGGATTACAGCATCGATCAAATTGCCGGATCAAAAGAGGTAGTTGAAAATGGTGGCGAAGTAAAACTTGCAAAGATCGTGGCAGGAATTTCCACTACTTCCATCATTGAAAAAATGAAAAGACAACATTAAAATAATAAATAATTTTATCTTAATTAAATATTGAAAAAACAGGGACTTACATCTAACAATCTTGCTTTAGCTATTCACTAAAGTCCGGAAAATCACCTCGCTCTCCCCAGGGAAAGCTGTTTCAGTAAGGCTTACATTTTATGCACAAACGTAGAACCATTATTCGCGACATTAGCTGGCTGGCATTTAACCGCCGGGTATTACAGGAAGCCGCAGATGATGCTGTTCCATTAAAAGAACGGATTCGTTTTTTGGGTATATTTTCCAACAACCTGGATGAATTTTTCAGGGTGAGGGTTGCTGCGCTCAAAAAAATGATAGACCTGGGCAACAAAGCCAGGATGCATTTGGAATTAGACCCCGGGAGTATCCTGGAAGAAATACAGGAAAAAGTATTGAGTCAGCAAATTGAATTTGAGCGGGTATGGAACGAAATATTGAAAGAATTAAAAAAGCAAAAGATTAACCTTGTCACAGATAAAAAACTCAATGTTGCCCAGCAAAAATTTGTGCTCGAATATTTTAATGAAGAAGTAAGAAGCCATATTGTTCCATTGATGATAGAAAGTATAAACGGTTTCCCGGTATTGAATGACAAATCAATTTACCTTGCCTGCAGGCTCTCCAAAAAGGACAAAAGCATAGCACAAAAATTTGCACTGGTATCTATTCCTGCCAGGCAGTTATCCAGGTTTCTAATACTTCCGTCAAAAAATGAGGAGCAGTTTATCATCTTATTGGAAGATGTGATCCGGTATTGCCTGCCCAATATCTTTTCGTTCTTTGGATACGACCAGTTTTCTGCCCATACGATTAAGGTAACAAGAGACGCAGAGATAGACATCGACAATGATGTATCCACTTCACTGATTCAAAAAATTGAGAAGGGACTGAAGAACAGGAAAAAAGGAAAACCGGTTAGATTTGTATATGACCGTGACATAGACCCATCCCTGCTCATGTACCTCGTGAAACGGCTCGGATTGTCGCACAAAGAAAATTTAGTACCCGGCGCACGCATTCATAATTTCAAAGATTTTATCAATTTTCCCGAAGCTGTTTTTCAACAAAAAAATCACCGTAAAAAGCCCTTCACGCACCCGGCTTTGCGTTTTGCAAACAGTGTAACCAACGTGGTGTTGGACAAAGATGTGATGTTGCATTTTCCCTATCATTCCTACAACAGTGTAATTGACCTGTTACGGGAGGCTGCGATTGACCCCGATGTAATCAGCATTAAGATCACGTGTTACAGGCTGGCATCAAGATCTAAAGTCATCAATGCAATTACTAATGCGGTGAGAAACGGAAAGCAGGTAACCGTGGTGTTAGAGATCAGGGCCAGGTTTGATGAAGAAGCTAACCTTGAATGGAAAAAAATACTTGAAGAAGCAGGCGTAAAAGTATTGCTGGGTGTGCCGGAATTTAAGGTTCATGTTAAATTGTGCCTTATCAAAAAAAGGGTGAATAATGTTACAACACATTATGGATTCGTCAGCACGGGCAATGTTAATGAAAGAACCGCTTTGGCTTACGGTGACCATTGCCTGCTTACTTCCAACCGGAATATTATGGCCGATGTGAATCGTATTTTCACTTACCTCGAACTACCCAAAACCCGGCTGCAATATTTAAAGGCCTGCAAAACACTGATCGTAAGCCCGGTTTCAATGCGAAAACAGTTTTCTGCCCTGATCAACCGGGAAATAAAGAATGCCGAAAATAAAAAACCGGCGTCCATCATCCTTAAAATAAATTCTTTGAGTGATGAATTACTGATCGACAAATTGCATCACGCGGCTAAGTCCGGCGTTGAAATAAAATTAATTATCAGGGGCATTTGCTGCATGTTCACTGAAAATAAAAAATTTAAAAAAGAGATCCAGGCTATCAGCATTATCGACGAATACCTTGAGCATGCGAGGGTCATGATTTTTCACAACGGCGGAAAAGAAAAAGTATTTATTTCTTCAGCCGACTGGATGGTGCGAAACATTGATCACCGCATTGAAGCAGCCTGCCCCATCCTCGAAGAAACGATGCGCCAGGAAATAAAAGACCTGATGCAAATACAATTACAGGATAACGTAAAAGCCAGGATCCTTGACAATGATTTGAGTAACCAATATGTAAACCCAAGGAATAAAAGCAAAGTGCGCTCACAGGTTGAAACCTACAATTATTTGTACCGCAAATTATCCACACATTTTTTTGAGCCGCTTTTTAATGCACCTGTTTAACTTAATTGAACGAAATTTGAAACATCATTGAGTTATACTTAAACATTTCATTTGAAACTTGCAGCTATTGACATAGGCAGCAATGCCGCCAGGTTACTCATTACCGAAGTGGTTGAAAATGGCACAGCCAAGCCTGAATTCAATAAAATGAATCTCATAAGAGTACCGTTGCGCCTGGGATTTGATGTATTTGAGAACAAACTGATCTCCAAAGAAAAATCCGACATGCTGGTGCAAACGCTGAAAGCTTTCCGCCACCTGATTAATGCCTATCGTGTTGATGCCATAAAAGCCTGTGCTACAAGTGCCATGAGAGATGCATTGAATGCAAAAGAAATACTGGAAACAGTAAAACAGGAAACAGGTCTTGATATCGATGTGATATCCGGCGATACAGAAGCCAATTTGGTTTATGAGAATCATGTGGCAGAGAATATGGACAAAGAGCATAGCTACATGTACATCGACGTAGGCGGCGGCAGCACTGAGACCTCTTTTTTTAGCAACGGCATATTGGTTTTTAAAAAATCCTATAATATCGGAACGATTCGGCTATTAAAAAAAATGGTGCCTGAAAATGACTGGGAGGAAATGAAAGAAGAAATTAAGAACGCCACAAGGGGGCATAAAAAAGTGGTAGCCATTGGAAGCGGTGGAAACATCAACAAAGTTTTTTCCATGAGTAAACGCAAAGATGGAAAATCACTGCCTCTTGAACTGCTTCGTGATTATTACAAAGAACTGGACGCGGTAACACTGGAAGACAGGATTACTAAATATAGCCTTCGGGAAGACAGGGCCGATGTGATCGTACCAGCGCTGCTGATTTATATAAACATCATGCGCTGGGCTGGTGCTGAAGAGATATACGTGCCCAAGATTGGCCTTGCGGATGGATTGATTCAGCATTTATGGGAAGAAGTGAAAGGAACTGTTAAGCTATGAAAGACATTAACGTAATTGCGTACTTTCAGGGCATCATTTTATTAATTTCATTCCATGAATAAAATAATCCTGCCATTCTTGTTACTCGCAGGGAATATTAGTTTTGCACAGTTCCCCGTGCAAAGCAAAATGCCCACTCAATTTGATAAATTTATTTTAAAAAATAAAATCGAATGGGCAGCCTACATTAGTGATACGGTGCGTTTCACTGAAAATAACCTCAACCAGATTTTAAGGGACCAGTTTGAAAAAAACGGAATTAAAGTAAGTTTACCTGTAACCGCGAGAACCGCGTCATCTAACAAGATAATCTATGCGACTAAATCAACTGTTTTGGCGGCCCTGCCTCCCGATGTTTATTTTGATGAACTTGCAGCCAACCTGGTAGATGTAGTAGAGATTTTATTCATAAAGAAAAACAAACTTCGTTCTTATGTAGCCTGGGTAAATCCTAAATATTCTGTCATAACACCAGGGGGTATACGCCTCGGGTATGCAGATTATTTCAGCAGTTGTTTCAATTATAAATACGATGCTTCACCTTCCTCTGCCCGAAAAAACCTTTTCCTGGGTCAAACCAAACGGAGAATTCTCATTGATTCTTTTCCAGCCGGGCAGCAGCTAAAATCGTTATTCGGAAAAAACCTCGTTGAAAGTCTCTGGCCCTCGGTGACGAATGGGAAAGTGGCCATATTTACTATTGAAAAAAATCAGCAGTTGTCCCAGCCTGAAATTGATACCAGCTTTGTCTTTGAAAAGGTAGCCATTCCGGCCCCCGTATACGACAGCACAGGCAATCTTTCCGCAAAAAATTTCCTGTATGCTCAAAAAATATCTCCCGACGTATTTAAAGAAGTTGTCATCGTTCAAAACTGGTATTACGATCAAAAGAAAAACATGCTTTACAGCCTTATCCCGCAGATTATATTGTACGCTAAATCTGATAAGTACGACGACCAGCAAATGGCTCTAAAACCAGCGCTAAAAATAATTTTTTGAGATATTCTCAGGTAAAACAGGATGTAAAGATTATGATCCTGTTTCTGCAAGATACGATCAACCCGCAAGGAGCCTTTTAGTTAAATGAATCGTAGGCTAAACGCTTATTAAAATAGTTTTCAAATAATTTTATTTCTATATTTACAGCCTCAAGCGATCGCCCCCGGACTTGTTTTATTCTAATGCAGAGCCATCTCCCCTCCTTCGCTATTTACATCATCAAACGGCCTCATCTCCTCATCCTTAAAACATGATCTATGTCAGTTCATAAAGAAGTAAAAAAGATCACCACCAATACCTTACAGAAAATGAAAGCGGCCGGAGAAAAGATCTCTATGATCACCGCTTACGACTTTTCTTTTGCAAAGATCTTTGATGCAGCAGGCATTGAGATCATTCTGGTAGGCGACAGTGCCAGCAATGTTATGGCCGGTCACGAAACAACTTTGCCCATCACGCTGGACCAGATGATTTACCATGCGCAAAGCGTGGTTAGAGGAATAGAACGTTGCCTCGTGGTGGTAGACATGCCCTTTGGCACCTACCAGGGCAACTCAAAGGAAGCGTTGAATTCTGCCATCCGCATCATGAAGGAAACGGGCGGACATTCTGTAAAACTGGAAGGTGGTGTTGAAGTGATTGAATCTGTTAAAAGAATTGTGAGTACAGGCGTTCCCGTTATGGGTCACCTCGGCCTTACACCACAAAGTATTTATAAATTCGGTACCTATACGGTCAGGGCAAAAGAAGAGGAAGAAGCGGTGAAGTTGAAATCGGATGCACTGGCTCTGCAGGAAGCAGGCTGCTTCGCCATCGTACTGGAAAAGATTCCTGCTGTACTTGCAAAAGAAGTTTCAGAAAGCCTGAGCATTCCCACGATAGGGATTGGCGCTGGCGGGAACTGTGACGGACAGGTATTGATAATGCATGATATGCTGGGCATCAATACAGAATTTAAACCCCGCTTTTTAAGGCAATACCTCAATATGGCCGAACAAATCACCGGAGCAGTTCAACGATACATAAAGGATGTAAAAAGCAGTGATTTTCCCAGTGACAAAGAACAGTATTGAATGATGGCACTTTATAACGAGTTGTCAACTGAGCGTTTTAGCGTTGTCTCAGAGTTGGCAACCTGAACTTGAGTTGACAACTGACCGTGAGTTGTCAACTCAAGGATTAATTTTTCCTTTTTCATATCACTGCATTTGACACTATCCTGTAACTTGCAGCCTTAATTAAAAAAAATACAATGGACTTTCTTAAAACATTGAATATACAGGCCCAAAATGCCGGGGTATCAACCGGATCAAACTGGATAAAATCAAAAGGAGAAAAAATATCCTCCAGTTCTCCTGTTGATGGACAATTAATTGGCACCGTGACCGGAGCTGACAGAAATGCGTATGATGCAGTGATTGCAAAAGCACAGGAAGCTTTCCAGGTTTGGCGCAGCTGGCCCGCTCCACATCGTGGCGAAATTGTGCGCCAGGTAGGCATGGAACTTAGAAAATATAAAGACCCTTTGGGAAAATTAGTTAGCTATGAAATGGGCAAAAGTCTGCAGGAGGGCTACGGCGAAGTGCAGGAAATGATCGACATCTGCGATTTTGCAGTGGGTTTGTCCCGCCAGTTGCATGGGCTGACCATGCACAGCGAACGCCCCGGCCACCGGATGTATGAACAGTATCATCCGCTCGGCCTCGTGGGTATTATATCCGCTTTCAATTTTCCTGTAGCAGTTTGGAGCTGGAACAGCATGCTGGGATGGGTTTGCGGCGATATCTCTATCTGGAAACCAAGTGAAAAAACACCGTTGTGTGCAGTGGCATGTCAGAAAATAATACAAACAGTTTTTAAAAAAAATAATGTACCCGAAGGCGTTAGTTGCCTGCTCATCGGAGGAAAAGACGTGGGTGAATGGATGAGTAACGACCAACGCATTCCATTAATATCGGCAACAGGAAGTACAGGGATGGGTAAGGCTGTGTCAGCTGCGGTTGGACAAAGATTAGGCCGCAGCCTGCTGGAACTCGGTGGAAACAACGCCATCATCATTTCAAAAGATGCCGATCTAAAAATTGCCCTTATCGCTGCAGCTTTTGGCGCCGTAGGAACGGCTGGTCAGCGCTGTACAACTACACGTCGCCTCATCATACACGACAAGATTTATAATAAAGTAAAAGACCTTTTAATACATGCTTATGCGCAGTTAAAGATCGGTAACCCATTACTGGAAAAAAATCATGTGGGACCATTAATTGATAAGGCCGCTGTTTCCCTGTACCTCGACGCCATCGAAAAATGTAAAAAAGAAGGTGGCAAATTTATTGTGGAAGGTGGCGTGCTTAAAGGCAAAGGGTATGAAAGCGGCTGCTATGTAAAACCATGTATTGCTGAAGCAAAGAATAGTTATGATATTGTACAGCATGAAACTTTTGCTCCCATCCTCTACATTATGAAATACAGTTCTATGGAGGAAGCCATTGCCATACAAAACGCTGTGCCCCAGGGTTTATCTTCTTCTGTTATTACCAACAACCTCAGAGAAGCTGAATTATTCCTATCTCAATTGGGCAGCGATTGTGGCATTGCAAACGTAAATATCGGAACTTCGGGTGCCGAGATCGGCGGCGCTTTTGGAGTCGAAAAAGAGACAGGCGGTGGCCGCGAAAGTGGAAGTGGTGCCTGGAAAGTGTACATGCGGCGGCAGACCAACACCATTAATTATACAGATAAGTTACCGCTTGCACAAGGTATTCGTTTTGACCTCTAAATTTTAGCCAATAAAATATGAACGTTGCTACCGGTAAGGCTAATAGCTTTAATTTTGGGTATACAAATTTGTGAAAACATATGAATAAAATTTCTAAAATACTGCTCGCGGCGTTGTTAACGGGCAGTTCCGCATTAGCACAGGATGGCGATTCTGTCAAATCAATTTCGGCCCCTAAGAACTGGCACCAGCTTGATCTTGCCACCAGTGGCTTCAACGGCATCAGCCTGGACAAGGCGTATTCCCTCATTAAATCAAAAAAACTCAGGAGCAACCGCATACTGGTGGCTGTAATAGACAGCGGTATTGATACGTTGCATGAAGACCTCAAGCCAATCCTGTGGACCAATCCCAAAGAAATTCCCGGCAATGGCATTGATGACGATAAAAATGGTTACGTCGATGATGTACACGGTTGGAACTTTATCGGCGGCAAAGACGGACGGAACGTAAAAGAAGACAGTGACGAGGGAGCCCGCGTTTACAATAAATTAAGAACAAAATGGGATGGCAAAGAGGTAGTTTCTGAAAACTTATCGCCTGCGGATAAGGTAGAATACAACACTTACGTGAGAGCAAGAGACAAGGTAGTGGGTTCTGTAAACAAGGAAGAAGTTGCTTATCTCAGACAATTATTCCCTTCATTTCTTAAAGGTGATTCTATCATAAGAAAGGAATTAGGCAAAGACGAATATAATGGCAATGACCTCAAAAATTTTAATCCGGTTAACTTTGATGCAATCAAGATAAAATCACTTGTGTTAGGTATAAGCAAAGCAAACAACAGTTACGACATTACCAATAGCCAGCTTATAGATGATATCAAGGGACAATTACGCAAAGCAGACGCTGCTGGAAATGCTCCCAAGGAATACCGTAAAGATATTGTTGGCGACGACGAAACAAATATCAATGATCGTTTTTATGGTAATAACGATATTATGGCCTCTACCCCATTCCATGGCACCCATTGCTCCGGTATCATTGCTGCAGCAAGAAACAACGGAAAAGGCGTGGACGGGATCGCAGATAACGTACGAATCATGATGCTTCGTGCGGTGCCTGACGGCGATGAGCACGACAAAGATATTGCCATAGCAATCCGTTATGCAGTTGACAACGGCGCAAGGATCATCAGTATGAGTTTTGGTAAAGACTTCTCTCCCGAAAAAAAATGGGTGGATGATGCATTTAAATACGCAGAGATAAAAGGGGTTTTACTGGTGCATGCTGCAGGAAATGATTCAAAAAACATTGATTCGACCGACAATTTCCCAAACCCAGTTTACATCAATGGGAAAGGAAGAGCCTCCAATGTGATTACTGTAGGTGCAAGCGGCGATATTAAGAATGGTGGTCTCACTGCTTCTTTCAGCAATTTTGGAAAAAACGAAGTGGATGTATTTGCACCTGGTGTTAGCATATATTCAACCATTCCGGGCGATACAACGTATGGAAATGCCAGCGGTACAAGCATGGCTTGCCCGGTTGTGGCAGGTATCGCTGCGTTGATACTGGAGCATTACCCAAAACTAACCCCGCAGCAACTTAAATATGCGATTGAAAAATCTGCAGGCTTACCAAAGGAAAAAGTGACTAAACCCGGAACCGACGAAAAAGTTGAACTTTCGGACCTGTCAAAAACCGGTGGCATTGTTAATGCCTATGAGGCTGTAAAACTTGCAGGCACCTTAAAAACTACCAAGCAGAAAGAAGTATTTCCAAAAATGACCATAAAGAAAAACAAGCTGGGATAAATTGAAACGAAATCAACAGCATTGTGTAAGCATAGTTTGTTTTTTGTAAATCCAGTGTATTCATCCTGGTGAATTTTTACTCTTACTTATTTAATATGCCGTTCTCTTTTAATTGGAACGGCATATTTTTGTCGAATACATTTCGTTATGCCAAAACCTGTTCAAGGCACCTACCCTGCCTATTTTGAAAATTACATAACCAAGGTAAATGAAACGGACCTGGCGGAAGGGTTCAATAGCCAGCGGCCAATTATCAATGATTTTTTTGATACCATTTCAGAAGAAAAAGCCGGTTTTGCATATGCCCCCGGAAAATGGACCTTAAAGGAATTACTACAGCATGTTATTGATACGGAAAGAATTTTTAACTACAGAGCCCTGTGTTTTGCAAGAAAAGAAACCGCGTCTTTGCCGGGTTTTGACGAAAACCACTTCGCCCATCATTCTTTCGCAAATGAACGAGACTGGCATAGTCTTACAGCGGAGTTAAAAGCCGTACGAAGGGCCACAGAAATGCTCTACCAGAGTTTTAATGCAGAAATGCTTAACTATTCAGGAATAGCTGATGACAATCTTACCACTGTAAATGCCACCGGGTTTATCTCGCTCGGACATGTTTATCATCACAAGAAGATTATTGAAACCAAATATTTTTGATGAATGAGTCAGCATGTATGGTGCGATGGGTAATTCGCAAAAGCCGTTTCTTACGACACATTGGTTAAAAAAAGCCGCTCTTCCTGCAGAGCGGCTCAATTAGAATTTTATAAATAAATTTAGTTTTTACCTTCAACGGCCGGAGTTCCTTTTACTTCAGCCTTCGCCATATTTTTTTGTGCGATCATCTTATTCAGCACTTTCACCGATTCGTCGATGTAAATATCTGTACTACGAATTTTGATCCATTGCTTGTTTTTATCAATCTTATCCTTTGCAAGATTAATGGAAGCAGTATCGGCAGCCACATTTTGAATAACCAGTGGTGTAGGTAATTTATACAGCTCTTCTATTTGCTTAAAAACACTTTTTAACTCCTTTTGGTCTTCTTTAAACTTGTTTATATTAAGCGGGTATTCCTTATCGTTGAAGCGCTCCAGCCACTGAACATTGGTTTTTATTTTGCTAAAAGTGGCACTTTTGCTTACGTCGGTGTTTGCATTCGCAATTATTGCATCCTCACTTGCCGTGCCTGTCCATGTCTTGTAATCAGCTTTACTGATCTCATCCCAGGTTAAAGCGTAAGGATTGTCTTTCTCCCGGAACTTTAAATATTCCAACCTATCAGGTAACACGACATCAGGCGTAACCCCTTTCAACTGCGTGGCACCACCGTTTATGCGGTAAAATTTCTGAAGCGTTAATTTTACAGTCCCAAGATCCTCAGATTTTTTATTAGCGTAAGCTACATTCTCATATTCAGGAGTTAGCGGAATATTTCTTTGAACAGTTCCTTTTCCATAAGTAGAAGTACTTCCTATGATTACACCTCGCTTGTAGTCCTGTATGGCTGCCGCAAAGATTTCTGAAGCAGAAGCACTTGTTTCATCTACCATAACAGCAAATGGGCCATCGTATTGCACTTTCTTGTCTTTATCACGCAAAATATTGGCCTTTTCATCACGTCCTTTCACCTGGCAAATAGGGCCATCTTCAATGAAAAGACCGGCCATCTGAACAACATCATACAAGGAACCGCCGCCATTTCCACGGAGATCCAGGACGATGCCATCCACATTCTCGTCTTTTAGCTTTTCTATTTCCTTTGCTACATCGACTGCGCAACGGACACCGTTGGGCCTTTCAAAATCAGCGTAGAACTCAGGCAGGTAGATATACCCGATCTTATTTTCAGCTTTGATGATCGCAGATTTTGCAAAAGTATCTTCTAATTTAACTTCATCTCTTATCAGTGTAATCACTTTGATAGTGCCATCCATTCTTTTAATGGTAAGCCTTACCTCGGTACCTTTCTCGGCTCCACGAATCAACTTCACCGCATCAGAAACGGCATATCCTGTAACATCAACTGGTTCCTGGCTGCCCTGCGCCACTTTTATAATTTCGTCATTTTCTTTCAGTTCGCCGCTTTTCCAGGCGGGCCCGCCGCTAACGAGGCTGGAAATCCTGATTCTTCCTTCATCTTCTTTTAGCTGTGCACCAATACCATAAAAACGACCGCTCATTGATTCATTGAAAGATCGCAGGTCTATAGGTGGAAGATAGCTGCTGTGAGGGTCCATGATCGTCGTAATGGTATTTACAAACGTGCTGAAATTCTCATCGGTTGTCTCCCTCGTTTTTTTAGTTGAAAAAAACCTGCCTAATTGCTTGCGTACCTGATCCCGGGATTCTCTTTCCAGGGTGCTGTCCGCTTTCGCCTGGAAATCTTTTTTCCCTTTGTTTTTTACCCTTTCCTCCTGCATGTCAACATATTTGTCTAACACCGCATACTTCAAACGCTTTCTCCACATATCTGCCCGCTCAGCCTCATTTTTTGGAAAATCAGTTTTTTCAGCGTCCATTGTGACCCTTTCATCTTTGTTGAAATCGAATGGTTTAGAAAGAATATCTATGTATAATAATGAGACCTCGTTGAGTCTTTTGATGTAAATATCATTGATGGCATAGAACGACAATAATTCGCTGCCATGGATCTCGTCGTCAATTTTATCCTGGAATTTTTTAAAACTTTCCACATCCGATTTCAAAAACATGGTCTTATCGTTGTCCATGTCTTCGGTAAATTTTTTAAGAACCTCTTTGCTAAAGACGTCATCAATTTTTCGGGGGCTGAAATGTCCTTGCTCTAACAAAAGACCTACGTTTTTAAGTACCCTGCTGTACCTGCTTTTCGGATTATCATCGTTGTCATTCTTGCCCTGTGACTGGTAAGTGAAGAATAAGCTGGCACCTGTAAGTGCTATAATTACGGGAATGAATTTTTTGCTCATGATAAAATTTGCAATTTTTTGCATGCTGTAAAAATAACGTAAAAACAAATTTGTACGTTTAACATTAACGTGTTATCGCCAATAATGTTTTGTTAAACAGGTTGTGAGGAGATATTTAATTATCCGGGGGAAAGTTCTCCCTGATAAGTATCAGGGAGGAGGTTTTATGGGTAATCGAGGGGGCTCGAACCCCCGACCCTCAGAATCACAATCTGATGCTCTAACCAACTGAGCTACGACTACCATTTAATTCGAGCTGCAAAAATATATAAAATCAGCACTCATACAAAATTACATTTTGAACAACCTTCGTTATTCCGCTACTTTTGCAGGCAAATCCGCTTCATGACGGCTGTACAAATACTTATTATTCTCTTATCATCAGCCACTACAGGTTTGCTCATAGCATTGATAACACTGCGTTTACTTTTCACGGCATCTTCAAAAAAAAACTGGGCAGGCAAATTATCAATCCTTGCACAAAAGGAATTTGAATCGTCCGTTTTGCTGGAGGAAAAAGTCTCAGATCCCCAATTATTTGAAAAATTAAAACCTGAAATTGAATGGCATGTCGACCTTTTTTTGACAGAGAAACTTGCTGCAGTTTTTCCTTTGTTGTACAAATTCATGGGTGAAAAAACCCTCATGCAATTCAAGGGTGCCTTTATGACTGAAACAGACCTGCTATTTCCTGTTATTATAAAAAAATATATATCATCACTTAAGAAAGATATATCAATTGATCAAATCATTTCGGAAAAAATCAATTCAATCCCCATTAAGGAAATCAGGGTTGCATTCTACCGAAACGCCCGGAAAGAAATTCTTTATTTCAAGTTGATCTGTGTAGGTACAGGGCTGTTAACCGGGTTACTGACTGTAGCACTGGTTTCGATGAGCACGTAAAATAGCGGCAAAGCCGGAATTATAGCATGAAACCTCAGTACCATCTACCGCAAACAAGTTTGATAAGGAAGAATGCACTTACCTGGATCTAAACGTGCAAGCCATTTCCCTTTAGTTTTATATTCTTAGCATTTATTCAAATTGAATTTTCTACACAAAATTTTCTTTCATTTCTAATCCCGTCAAATTAAAATAATTAGCATTATTTTGCTGCACAATA